>NZ_JAENDM010000029.1:0-52397 GCF_019375075.1 Escherichia sp. XD33 | reverse complement strand
GTCGGGGCTAAATCGCGCCAGCGCTGGCTGTTTTACGCGTATGACAGGCTCCGGAAGACGGTTGTTGCGCACGTATTCGGTGAACGCACGATGGCGACGCTGGGGCGTCTTATGAGCCTGCTGTCACCCTTTGACGTGGTGATATGGATGACGGATGGCTGGCCGCTGTATGAATCCCGCCTGAAGGGAAAGCTGCACGTAATCAGCAAGCGATATACGCAGCGAATTGAGCGGCATAACCTGAATCTGAGGCAGCACCTGGCACGGCTGGGACGGAAGTCGCTGTCGTTCTCAAAATCGGTGGAGCTGCATGACAAAGTCATCGGGCATTATCTGAACATAAAACACTATCAATAAGTTGGAGTCATTACCCCATCCTTTTAACAAAATTAAACTGTAAGTTATCTGGCAATGCTAAAAATAACACACGTATTAGATCATCGTCATTCTCGAATTTTTGGTATAAATAGGCTGCAACTTTGTCACTCTCTTGTGGCGTCATCCGCAATAATTGACCATGGTGTTTCATCTCTGCCAGCTTGAACGCTAAGCTTGTGACAACATTGTTTGATGAATCGTTCGCCAACTGCATTGCCTGATTGAAGGTGAGTTGTCCTCCAGCACCGACCTGACGAATAGAGGAATCATCACTGCGGATATAGCCATCAATAATGGATTCAGGCAATAACCACGCATCTTTATAAAGCTCCTGAATGATCATATCCCAATCTCTTTTCGCCAGAGTCATGACGATATCCAGAGGGAGATTTTCACGTAGCGCAAGATTCAACGGACCGACACCATCAGGTAGACGACTCATTCGCGTCATTATTTCGACAGAGAGCGGTTCACGGTTGAGCAACCCCAGAACCACAGGCTGGTAACCCAATTGCTGATCGGTCAACTCCAGAATCTCATTGTCAGGCATATATCTCGCCATACTTTCAATCGTTTGTTCATCATTGCTATTAATAAGTTGTTTGCGTAGGTTAGCTGAAATTCCTTTAAGCCTTGGGAGAGTTCGCATTATGGCAAGATCAAATGTCGCAATATCTCGTCCTTCAAATGCAGCAACTTTGCCTTCATCCAGCATTTGCAATTCTTGCACTAACTCAGGAGAAGGCTTAGGGCGAAACAGCGCTTCTTTTTTCATCTGATTACAGACATTTCCTGCCATGCGAATATTGCTTCGCTTAAAAATTTCTTTCAGAGCATCTTCATCATTAATTAGCCCCCAATAATATGCATCAGGATTTATTATCATCAGCGCTTTTTTGACATTTTCAGTGTCATGTTTGTCACTCGCACGGACCATGAATTCACTATTTGTCGAAGACGCAACAACAGGTGCAATTATGTCATTGATAAATATCCCACGCGCATTAACACTCCCCTTAATCGTAGACGGATTATCGTAATATGAGTCGATAAATACCAGTCCACTTGCATTTATCGAACCGGTAATTAACAGTGGTGAATCCGCAACTATATTCGTTGCCGTCACGTTACCGAGAATAACCCATGGATTAGAAAGAGAGAAAGTGGAAATATTACCTTTGACTGTCAAATTCCCAAGAACAATCAATTTTTGATTACTCTCTATATTACCTTCTACCACTAAATCGCCACGATGCACTTTCCAGTTCGATGCAGATAAACCGAAGGGGACAAGATTCACGCTACTGTTGATAGCTTGTTCAACTTGTTGTTTATCTTCAGCGGTAGCCGCAGAAAAAAATTGTTCAATATCAACTGCATTTGCAACACATCGAAGTTCCGCCTGTACTGGAAGACTCAGCATAAACAGGGGAAGTAAACCTATCCAGCCGCAAATCCTGGCCTTAAACATATGCACTCCATGCCATTAAAAAAGAAACAAAAGGGAAATGCATCTTTCCCTTTTGTATATTCGTTATTCTCGCGAAATACCATCCAACGTAGACAACACTTCCTCAGAAAGTTGCAATTTTTCAGCAGCCATATTCTCCCGTAAATGCGCAACCGAAGACGTCCCTGGGATCAGCAAAATATTCGGTGAACGCTGTAACAGCCACGCCAGCGCCACCTGCATTGGTGTTGCACCCAGGCTCGCAGCAACATCGGAAAGTGTGGACGATTGCAGCGGTGTAAAGCCCCCGAGCGGGAAGAACGGCACGTAGGCAATGCCATCGTGGGCCAAAGCATCAATCATTGCATCATCAGCACGGTGCGCGATGTTGTATTCGTTTTGCACACAGACAATTTCGGCAATCTTGCGCGCCTCTGCAACCTGCGTCGGTGTGACGTTGCTCAGGCCAATATGTTTTACCAGGCCTTGTTGTTGCATCTCTGCCAGCACGGTCAGGCTGGCCTCAATCGATCCTTCCGCTGGGCCATGACCATCCCCCATCATAACGCGCAGGTTAACCACATCCAGCACGTCCAGCCCGAGATTACGTAGATTATCGTGCACCGCTTTTTGCAGCTCTGCCGGAGAAAATGCGGGCAACCAGGATGCGTCCTCTCCACGCCGCGCACCAATTTTAGTGACAATTGTCAGGTCGTCAGAGTAAGGATAAAGCGCTTCGCGGATAATCTGATTGGTGACGTGCGGACCATAAAAGTCGCTGGTATCAATATGATTGACGCCCAATGCCAGCGCCTCACGCAGCACGGTTATAGCGACGTGGCGATCTCGTGGGGGGCCAAAAACTCCAGGACCTGCCAGTTGCATCGCGCCATAACCAAGACGGTTAACGGATTTTGTACCGAGAGTAAATGTGTTGCTGCTCATCGCACCCTGCCCTGTAATAAAACGGATTAAGAAAAATCAGTATAGAAACGAAAAGAGATAAATAATGCGAAGGTGTAAACAAGATTACTGGATGAGTTGCTCTGTTATCCTGAAAGACACCAAAACAAAACGCGTCAAGCGCCGCATCCGGCAATAAAAAAACCGCAACCTGTATCAGCGTTGCGGTTTAGGGATCACATGCTAAAAATTAGAACGTCCAGCATCAGGACGTTACTGTTTCGGTCGCAGATTCTCATCAAATACCAGGCGTTTCCTGCCAGGTTCAATTTCCCGCAATGGCTCGACTTGATGTAACGTCTGCTTACAGCGTGTCACCAGCACCTGGTACTCATGCGTACCCTGCTTTTTCCATGCCAACTCCTGCTCACTGAGTTCACGAATCGCTTTCGCCGGGCTGCCGACAATCAGGTAATTAGCTGGCATTTCTGCTTTGGCTTTCACAAATGCGGATGCACCAACAATGCTGTTCTCGCCAATCACCGCACCGTCCATCACTACCGCGTTCATTCCCACTAATGCATTGCGGCGGATAATGCAGCCGTGAAGGATAGCGCTATGACCAATATGTCCATCTTCTCCTACAACAGTATCCTGCTCGGGAAAACCGTGCATAACGCAATTATCCTGAATGTTCGCGCCATCTTTCACCACGATACGACCAAAATCGCCACGCAGGCTGGCATTTGGCCCAACGTAAACGCCCTTGCCGAGAATAACATCGCCGATCAATACCGCTGTCGGATGGACAAAACTCTCTTCTGGCACAACCGGAGTCAGACCGTCTATCTGATAAATTGGCATAACGCCTCCTGTTCAATATTCAAGCCGCCAAAACGTTGAAAATACAGGCTTCCCGGCGCAGGCAGTTCACCGACCGAGGTTTCACCTTTTTCACTAACGAACGCTAAAGCAGCAGGCGCTACGCGCTGATAAATGTTGATACACAGCTGACGCGCCGTATGCCCTGCCCAGTGTGCCGGAAGCAACTCCTCCGGCAACAATGGGTCTTTAAGGACGACACGGCGATAAAAATGGATCAGTAAAAGCTGAATATGAAATGCCCGCTCCGGGGTTAACTCGTCTGCCGCCTCTTTTAAAAGCGGCACCAGCGGGCGGAATGACTGAATAAAGGTTTCGTACATGGCATTTTGTTCAGTTAAATGCCAGCACTCTTCTACTCTGGCACGCAGTGCTGCGCGAGAAAGCGCCAGTGGTATTTGCGCTTCAAAACAAATCACGTTATCCGCCACACCCGCTTCATGCAAAAGTGTCTGTACATCGGCCAGTTTTTGCGACGGCGATGCCATCAGGCTGGGTGCCAGTGCGCCAAAACCTTGCCAGATCAACTGCTTTTTGACATCAGCCAGCGTTGATTTATCTAAACCTTCCGAGAGCAACAGGAGCCATTTACCATCCCATGCAGGTTGCTCTGCGCGATAAATTTTACTTTCTGCCCGTCGCGTCAGGCGCAAGCCTTTATCACTGAGGCTATAGAAACTGCGTCGCCCGATGCGGGAAACATCCAGCCAGCCTTCTTTATTAAGACGAAACAAAGCGGTGCGCACGAAACGCTCACCAAATCCCAGCCCTTTCAGCAAAGCAGCCAGACTACCCAACCAGATTTCACCACCACGATGGGAAAGCGAATCACCATACAGAGAGGAGATCAAAGATGTGCCACTGACCGGAACAGCGTTTACAGCATGTTGGATAAAAGTATCAAGTTTACTCATTCGCTTCAGTCTGTTGTTATTATTGTGATTTATGAATCATAGCACAGGTCGTATCGACTTCTGGCCCTGGCGCTTTACCCCACCAGGGCCAGACGATACGTCAGGCACCAACAATATTGCGCAGATCAAACACCCGACACGCCTTGCCTTCTGAACGCGGGATACTGCCACAGTTAACGATCATCACATCGGTAGAGATCCCCACCATCGACTTAATCCGATGGCGCAGCTGGTGGCATACCTGGCAACGCTGCTCATGCGTCAATGTCAGGCTACTTTCTTTCAACTCCACTTTCACAGAAAGTGAATCAAGATGCCCCCGGCGGTTCACCTCCAGTTGGTAATGCGGCGATAAATGTTCGAATTTGACAATCTCTTCTTCCAGTTGTGACGGAAAGACATTTACACCGCGAATAATCAACATGTCATCGCTGCGTCCGCTGATGCGATCCATGCGGCGCATAGTCCGCGCCGTTCCTGGTAACAGTCGGGTTAAATCACGCGTGCGGTAACGAATGACCGGCAATGCTTCTTTGGTCAGCGTGGTGAATAACAGTTCGCCATGTTCACCATCGGCAAGCGGTGTGCCGTCATGAGGATTAACAATTTCAGGATAGAAATGATCTTCCCAAATGGTTGGGCCGTCGGTAGTTTCCAGACACTCCATCGCCACCCCCGGCCCCATCACTTCTGACAGGCCATAAATATCCAGTGCGGTGATCCCCAGGCGACGCTCAATTTCTTTACGCATGGCCTGTGTCCACGGCTCAGCACCAAACACTCCAACCCGCAGCGAGCAACCGCTGGCATCACCGCCCAACTGCCGCTCCAGCTCTTCAATCAGGTTAAGGCAATAAGATGGCGTAACCATGATCATATCTGGTTGAAAATCACGGATCAGTTGCGCTTGTTTTTCTGTCTGCCCGCCAGACATCGGGATCACCGTAGCGCCCAGACGTTCGGCACCATAGTGCGCACCCAGCCCACCAGTAAACAGCCCGTAACCATAGGCGACATGAATTTTGTCTTTGGGCGTGCCACCCGCCGCACGCAACGAACGCGCTACAATATTGGCCCAGTTATCAATATCGTTTTGCGTATAGCCGACAACTGTCGGTTTACCTGTGGTTCCCGAAGAAGCATGAATGCGCACCACTTGTTCCATCGGCACGGCAAAGGTGTCGAAAGGATAGTTGTCGCGCAGATCCTGTTTGGTGGTACAGGGAAATTTACGCAGGTCTGAAAGTTCCCTGAAATCATCAGGATGTACGCCTGCTGCGTTGAATTTGCGCCGATACATCGGGACATTTTCATACGCGTGTTTGAGCGTCCATTTCAGACGCTGTGTTTGTAACGCCTGTAACTCATCAACAGACGCGGTTTCAATCGGGTCAAGCTTTGTATTGGTTATCATTGTAGGGTACTCGCAGGTTGATATGCTCAAACACGCTCCAGAATCATGGCGATGCCCTGACCGACACCGATGCACATGGTGCACAATGCGTAACGACCGTTACGCCGATGCAGCTCATGGCTGGCAGCCAGTGCCAGGCGGGCACCACTCATTCCCAACGGATGGCCTAAGGCGATAGCGCCTCCGTTGGGGTTAACATGTGGGGCATCATCAGGCAGCCCCAATTCGCGTAGTACACCCAACGCCTGGGCCGCGAATGCTTCGTTCAGTTCAATCACGTCCATATCGTGAATACTCAGCCCCGCGCGTTCCAGCACCCGGCGAGTTGCAGGCACCGGACCAAGCCCCATCAGGCGCGGTTCCACCCCGGCGGTTGCCATGGCTACGATACGCGCTCGCGGTGTCAGTCCTTGCGCTGCTGCCATCTGTTCACTGGCAATAATCAACGCAGCGGCTCCGTCATTCACCCCGGAGGCATTGCCTGCGGTGATCACTCCATTGGCACGAAATGGTGCTTTTAGTCCACGTAACTGTTCCAGCGTCGTTTCCGGGCGCAAATGCTCGTCATGTTGTATTTCTGTTACAACACCTTTCTTATTTTTCAACACAACCGGAACAATCTCTTCAGCTAAAATGCCTGAAGATTGCGCTTTTGCCGAACGTTGCTGACTGCGTAGCGCAAAACTATCTTGATCTTCTCGCGAGATTTTTAACAGTTCAGCTACATTCTCTGCCGTTTCCGGCATGCTGTCAGTTCCAAATTGTTGAGCCATGAGCGGGTTCACAAATCGCCAGCCAATAGTGGTATCAAACATCTCAGCCTGACGAGAAAATGCACTGGTTGCCTTGCCCATAACAAACGGTGCCCGAGACATTGACTCCACGCCACCGGCGATCAGCAAATCGCCATCGCCCGCTTTAATCGCCCGTGCGGCGAACCCCAGTGCGTCCAGCCCGGAACCACACAAGCGGTTAATGGTTGTGCCGGAAACACTCTGCGGCAGCCCCGCCAGTAAAGTCGCCATCCGGGCTACGTTACGGTTATCTTCTCCCGCCTGATTAGCACAGCCGAGGATCACATCATCGATACACTCCGCATCGAGACGCGGGTTTCGCACCAGCAGCTCCCGCAAAGGGATAGCAGCCAGATCGTCAGCCCGAACACCTGATAATGCCCCGCCGTAGCGACCAATTGGCGTACGAATTCCGTCACAGATAAAGGCTTCACGCATCAGGCTTCTCCTGTAATGGTGCCGCCGATGCGGTGAGATTTACCGCGAAACAGCGCAACCGTTTTTTGTTGTTGGTTAACAATTTCGATGTCGTAAACACCGGTTTGCTTGCCCTGATGACGTACCTGCGCAGTAGCAGTTAAGGTGTCTCCGGCAAAGCCTGGACGTAAAAAATCAATCGTGCAGGCAGAAGCGACGGCTGCCAGCCCCTGGCTATTGCAGGCGTAGGCAAAGGCAGTATCAGCCAGTGAAAATAGCTGCCCGCCGTGGCAACTTTGATGACCGTTAAGCATTTGTGCAGTGACGGTCATGGTCACTACAGCAAAGCCTTCATCCATTGAGATAATGTCGATGCCAAGCGCTTTGGCGCAGGCATCGTTCTCATACATTGCATGGGCATTTTGCCAGGCCTTATGACTCATAACCGCTCTCCAGAAGCGCCCGTTGGCGCAGCAATGAACATGGGCGATAGCGTTCTTCGCCATAGTGATGCTGTAGATTTTCAAGGAGCCTTAATATTCGCTGCCAGCCAAGTTGCGCTCCCCAGGCAAGTGGGCCATATGGATAATTCACCCCAAGACGCATGGCGGTATCGATATCCTGTTCAGAGGCCACGCCTTTTTGAAGCGCATCAAGGGCTTCATTGATGATCATTGCTACCGTTCGCCAAATCAGCATTCCTGGGTAATCTGCAATTTGCAGCACTGTTTTGCCCTGCTGTTGCAGGTAATAAATGGCCTTGCGGGTCGCTGAGTCCGGGTTCACCGCTGCCGCAGCAATGGTCACCACCTTGCTCGCCATTTTGTCGACCACTACCACCGGGCGTGCCAGTCGTATTGCCAGCGCCTGTGCCGTCTCGCCTTGTGTCTCAATCAATAAAACATCGTCAATTTCCGTGACACCGTCACTTTTCTTTTCTACTTTCATTGGGCTAAAACTGTCGCTTACCGCTTCCAGGCCAACAACTGCCTCACGTTCCGCGCGCCAGTCGTACACGCCCAGCCCACTTTTCTTGCCCAACCGTCCACCAATCACCAGTTCCTGTTGCACCAGCGAAGGTAAAAAACGACGCTCCTGCCAGAAAGCGTTAAACACCGAACAGGTGACAGCAAAATTGACGTCCTGACCAATCAGATCGGTTAATTCCAGCGGCCCCATCGGGAAACCAGCGCCATCGCGAAGTGCAGCGTCAATCACTTCTGGTGCAGCAACCTGCTCTTCCAGTGCCCGCCAGGCCTCGGAATAATAAGGACGCGCAACACGGTTAACGATAAATCCGGGGGTCGAATGACAGCGCACTGGCTGCTTACCCCAACTCAATGTCAGTTCACACAACTGCTCGACAACTTCCGCTGCCGTTGCCAGCCCACTGACCACCTCCACCAACTTCATCACCGGTGCCGGGTTAAAAAAATGCAGCCCCGCAACACGTTCAGGATTTTTTACCTCCGCAGCAATCGCGGTTATAGAGATTGACGAAGTGTTAGTGGTCAATAGCGTTTGTGGCGGGCAAACTTCCGCCAGTTGTGCAAAGAGCGCTTTTTTAACTTCCAGACGTTCAGACGCCGCTTCAATAACCAGATTCGCTGCTGCCAGCGCGTGAATATCGGTCACCGGGATCAGGCGTTTCAATGTGCGTTCACAGGTTTCAGCGGTCAGTTTTCCCCGCGTCACGCGTGAATTTAGCCGCGCGTGTATCCCGTCGATTGCGCGGGTCAGCGCTTCAGCAGAAATGTCATACAGTAAAACCTGATGTCCATGACTGGCAGCAACTTCAGCAATGCCTGCCCCCATGGTGCCGCTCCCAATCACTGCCACAGTTTGCACATTTATCATCATGCTATTTCCCCGTGAACTGCGGTGAGCGTTTAGCCAGGAACGCACTGACACCTTCACGATAATCTGCGCTCCGTCCGGCAAGTCGCTGATAGTCACGTTCCAGATCCAGTTGCGTATCGAGCGTATTGGTTTCAGCGCTATTTATCGCTTGCTTGATAAGTCCAAGACCAAATGTCGGTTGTGTCGCCAGATGCCGTGCCAGCTGTTGCGCGGTATCTGCCAGCGTTTCATCATCAACAACCTGCCAGATCATCCCCCATTCGTGCGCCTGTTCAGCACTCAGTTGATTCCCCAGCAGTGCCAGCCCCATGGCGCGCGCTCGTCCGGCAACGCGTGGCAGTAACCAGGTTCCACCGCAATCGGGTATTAAGCCTAACTTACTAAACGCCATGACGAATTTTGCTGAACGGGCAGCAATAACGATGTCGCCCCCCAGTGCCAGTGTTGCGCCTGCCCCTGCCGCCACGCCATTGACTGCACAGATCACCGGTTTTGGCAGTTTTGCCAGGCGACGTACCAGTGGGTTATAGAAACGTTCAACTGACATCCCTAAATCCGGTGCGGGGCCTGTGGGATCAACGTTACGATCGTTAAGATCCTGACCAGCACAAAATCCGCGCCCGGCACCTGTAAGTAACAGGCAACGGATAGTGTCGTCGCGCTCGACCTGTTTCAGGCACTCTGCCAGTTGTGCGTGCATCTCATCATTAAAACTGTTCAGGCGTTCCGGGCGGTTGAGCGTTAGTGTCATCACGCCCTTTTCTACATGACTGAGGATGAATTCCATCATTAGCGTCCTTTAAAGTCGGGCGTGCGTTTTTGTAAGAAAGCGGAGATGCCTTCATGACGATCTTCTGTTGCCGCCAGCAAGGTGAATAACTGTCGCTCCTGGGCAAGTCCGGCTTGCAAAGCCACTTCCTGCGACTGGCGCAGCGCTTGCTTTGCCGCTTGTAAGGCCAGCGGCGAGTGACGTGCCATTTTCGATGCCAGCTGTAAGGCGTATTCGAGGGTTAAATCGCTGGGGAAGACGTCGCTAACCAGCCCGGCCTGCTGTGCTTGCTGAGCGGTGATACTTTCTCCGCTCAGCACCATTTTGCTGGCTAACGATTTACCGACACTACGGATTAAACGTTGCGTTCCGCCTGCGCCAGGCATGATGCCGAGAGTGATTTCCGGCAACCCAAAACGCGCGTTCTCTCCGGCAACCACCACATCGCACAACAATGCCAGTTCGCAACCCGCCCCAAGCGCGTAACCATTGACGGCTGCGATAAGTGGTTTATTAAAGGCCTGCAATCGCGCCCATAGCTGCGGACGTGTATCGTTTAAGGTGGCCGCGAGATCTTTTTCTGCCATTTCGTTGAGATCGGCCCCAGCGGCAAAAAAGCGTGCATTACCGGTAATCACACAGACCGAAATGCTGGTATCGGTAGCCGCAGCTTCCAGTTCATTTACCAGTTGCATCAGCAGGGCATTATTTAGCGCATTACGTGCGGCGGGACGGTTAAGGGTCAGCAACAATACTCGTTGCTGACGGCTGACGATCAGTTCGCTCATGCCATCCCCTTCGCGTCAAAGTCAACCACCACATCGCTGGTCAGCGGCAGTGCCTGGCAACTCAACACATAACCTGCGGCCAGTTCATCCGGTTCCAGACTGTAATTGGTTTCCATCGCCACTTTGCCACGCAGCACTTTGCATTTGCAGGTCGCACAGACGCCGCCTTTGCAGGCATAGGGCAGATCTGCCCCCTGGCGCAATGCCGCATCGAGAATGCTTTCATCGTCGGCATTAAGCACGATTTCCCGATCCCGCCCATCCTGACGTACAGTCACTTTTTGTCCGTCACTTTGCACGTTAACGCTACGTTTGACGCGCGTGCCAGGCGTATTAAACCGCTCCAGATGAATGGTTTTATCTGGCATTCCCAGTGCTTTTAAGGCGGTTTCCGCGTCATCCATCATCGCCGCCGGACCACAAATAAATGCCTCATCATAAAGACGAAAATTAATGAGCGAGGCCCCAAGTGACTGTAATTTTTCACCGTCAATACGCCCGTGAAGCAGATCGCTGTCGAGGGTTTCCTGACTGAAAATGCACAACAACTGTAAACGCTGAGGATATTTGTCTTTCAGGTCTGCCAGTGCCTGGCGAAACATCATGCTCTGGCTGGTACGGTTACCGTAGATCAGGGTGAACTGACTTTCAGGCTCGGTTTGTAAAGTGGTGGCGATAATCGCCAGCATTGGCGTAATACCTGATCCTGCTGCAATTGCCAGATAGCGCCCCTGGCGTTCGGCCTGCGGCTGATAGCCGAAATGCCCCTGCGGCACCATGACCTCCAGCGTCATACCCTGGCGGATGTGTTCGCGGGCATAGCGGGAGAAACGTCCGCCTTCAATGGCTTTCACCGCCACACTAATTTCGCCAGGCAGATAGCTGCGGCAAATGGAGTAACAACGGCGTAATTCTTCACCATCAAAGCTGGCTTTTAAGGTCAAATGTTGACCGGGGCGAAAGCGATACGCCTCCTGCAAAGGCTGGGGCACCGCAAAGGTAATGGTCACCGCATCACGGGTTTCCGGCTCCACTTTTGCCACCGTTAAGGAATGAAACGTTGTCATGGCATCCTCAAATACATTTGAAATAATCGAAAGGTTCGCGGCAACTATCGCAGCGATACAATGCTTTGCAGGCCGTGGAACCAAATTCACTGATAAGTGTGGTATGGACGCTGGCACAGCGCGGGCAACGTACTTCTGGCGGCAAATGGGCATGGCAACTGTGTCCGGCGGGCGGGCTAATGCCATACTGTCGCAGACGCTCACGGGCATCGGGGGTCATCCAGTCGGTGGTCCATGCCGGGTCGAGTTGCAGCACAACCTGAACGGGGGTAAACCCGTGGGTTGTCATTGCCTCACGTATCGCGCCAATCAAATGTTCCGTTGCCGGACAACCGGAATAAGTCGGCGTAAAGCCGATCACCCATCCTTCTCCCATCTGTGTCACATTACGCACCATGCCTAAATCGGTAATGGTCAGCACCGGGATCTCCGGGTCCGGGATCTGGCTGAGTAGCGCCCATATCTCATGCACCTGCGGCGGTGCAATGGTGGCCAGACGTTGCATACCCATCTCCTCTGTTACCACTGCTGACCGGGCAAGACACGCTGGAGATACTGCATTTCTGCCAGCATGGGCCCAAGGTGTTCGGTATGCAGTCCTTTTTTACCGCCAGTGCGATACGCCTGCTCTTGCGGTACGTTCAATGTGGCTTCGTTGATCCCGGCAAAAACTTCGGCTTCCCACGCTGCGCGTAAAGTGCGTGGGTCAACCGCAATACCCTCTTCACTCAGTGCAATATCAATCTCGTCGGCATCGAACAGTTCGGCGGTAAAACGCCACAACTTGTTGATGGCCTGCTGCATCTTTTGCCCTGATACGTCAGTACCATTGCCCAGTCGCTCCAGCCAGCCACGACTAAAACGCAGGTGATAACGCGCTTCTTTAATTGCTTTGGCAGAAATCGCCGCCAGTTGCGGCTCGCGGCTTTCCATCAGACGGGTAAAGAGCGCCACATGCCATGCATCGATGAAATACTGGCGTGCAATGGTGTCGGCAAAATTGCCGTTTGGTTGTTCAACCAACAATAAGTTGCTGAACTGGCGCTCGTCTCGGGTGAAGGCCAGGGTATCTTCATCGCCTTCTCCCGCTAATTCAGCGGCATACGATAAGAAGTTGCGTGCCTGACCTAATAAATCGAGGCCAATGTTTGCCAGTGCGAGATCGATTTCCAGTTCCGGTGCATGACCGCACCATTCCCCCAACCGCTGGGAGAGCACCAGGCAGTTATCGCCCAGGCGCAAGGTGTAAGCCGTTAACTGATTCATTTCCAACCTCACATGTGCTCAATGCCATCAGGGATGGAGTAAAACGTTGGATGGCGATAGACCTTGCTTTCAGCCGGATCAAAAAATTCACCGCGTTCTTCCGGTTGCGAGGCAACAATTTCACTCGCCTTCACCACCCAAATTGAACATCCTTCGCTACGACGGCTGTAAGCATCACGGGCATTTTCCAGTGCCATCCGCTCATCGGCAGCATGTAAACTGCCAACATGGCGGTGTGATAAGCCCTGTTTGCCACGCACGAAAACTTCGTATAACGGCCAGTAAACATTACTCATTTTGAATCTCCTTATGCGACCTTACGGGCATGTTGTTTTTGTGCATGGGCCAGCGCTGCTTCCCGTACCCAGGTACCTTCTTCCCAGGCTTTACGTTTGGCGTCGAGCCGCTCCTGATTACAAATTCCGCGACCGTTTATCACTTCGTTAAACTCCTGCCAGTCGATCTCACCAAAGCGGTAGTGCCCGCTTTCAGTATCAAAATGCAGATCCGGGTCAGGAACGGTCATACCGAGCATTTCAACCTGTGGAACGGTGTTATCCACGAAACGCTGGCGGAGTTCGTCGTTGGTGAAACGTTTGATTTTCCAGGCGAGACTTCTGGCGCTGTTTGGCGAGTTATCATCGTTTGGCCCGAACATCATTAAGGCTGGCCACCAGAAACGGTTAATGGCGTCTTGCAACATCTGCTTTTGAGCTTCGCTGCCCTGCGCCAGTGCCATGCAGGCTTCAAACCCCTGACGCTGGTGAAAACTCTCTTCTTTGCAGATTTTCACCATTGCTCTGGCATACGGGCCATAAGAAGTGCGGCATAACGCCACCTGATTGACGATCGCTGCGCCATCCACCAGCCAGCCGATAACACCGATATCAGCCCAACTCAATGTCGGATAATTAAAGATGGAGGAATATTTCATCCGTCCGTCGAGCATTTTTTGGTAGATGTCTTCTCTGGCGCAGCCCAGTGTTTCGGCGGCGCTATAGAGATACAGGCCATGACCTGCTTCATCCTGCACTTTGGCTAACAGAATGGCTTTACGCCGCAAGGTTGGTGCGCGAGTGATCCAGTTACCTTCAGGCAACATACCAACAATCTCGGAGTGCGCATGCTGCCCAATCTGGCGGATCAATGTCTTTCGGTAAGCATCGGGCATCCAGTCCTGCGGCTCGATAGCCGTTTCCTGGGCTATCCGTTGCTCAAAGCGTTCTTCTTGGGTCACGTCATCACCTTTACGATTCCAGTTTTTGTGATTTAATTAAAAACACGAATCACGTTGTTTTGTAAAAGTTACACAATGGTTAACTAAAATCACAAATTTTGTATGTTTGAACTGTGACAGATTTCGCACCATATTTTTATAAATCATTATTTATCAGTGCATTAATGTTTTCCGCAGTTGCTATACAGATCGCATAGTTAACATTTCGTTAAAAGATCCCTTGCTTTTTATGATTCGCGATTTAACTATTAGCAACAGAAATGTGAAACATCTGGAGAGTAGCGATGCAGCAGTTAGCCAGTTTCTTATCCGGTACCTGGCAGTCTGGCCGGGGCCGTAGCCGTTTGATTCACCACGCCATTAGCGGCGAGGCATTATGGGAAGTGACCAGTGAAGGTCTTGATATGGCGGCTGCCCGCCAGTTTGCCATTGAAAAAGGTGCCCCCGCCCTCCGCGCGATGACCTTTATCGAACGTGCGGCGATGCTTAAAGCGGTCGCTAAACATCTGCTGAGTGAAAAAGAGCGCTTCTATGCTCTTTCTGCGCAAACAGGCGCAACGCGGGCAGACAGTTGGGTTGATATTGAAGGCGGTATTGGGACGTTATTTACTTACGCCAGCCTCGGTAGCCGGGAGCTGCCTGACGATACGCTGTGGCCGGAAGATGAATTGATCCCCTTATCGAAAGAAGGTGGATTTGCCGCGCGCCATGTACTGACCTCAAAGTCAGGCGTGGCAGTGCATATTAACGCCTTTAACTTCCCCTGCTGGGGAATGCTGGAAAAGCTGGCACCAACGTGGCTGGGCGGAATGCCAGCCATCATCAAACCAGCTACCGCGACGGCCCAACTGACTCAGGCGATGGTGAAATCAATTGTCGATAGTGGTCTTGTTCCCGAAGGCGCAATTAGTCTGATCTGCGGTAGTGCGGGCGACCTTTTGGATCATCTGGACAGCCAGGATGTGGTGACTTTCACGGGGTCCGCGACGACCGGACAGATGCTGCGAGTTCAGCCAAATATCGTTGCCAAATCTATCCCCTTCACGATGGAAGCTGATTCCCTGAACTGCTGCGTACTGGGCGAAGATGTCACCCCGGATCAACCGGAGTTTGCGCTGTTTATTCGTGAAGTTGTGCGTGAGATGACCACAAAAGCCGGGCAAAAATGTACGGCAATCCGGCGGATTATTGTGCCGCAGGCATTGGTTAATGCTGTCAGTGATGCTCTGGTTGCGCGATTACAGAAAGTCGTGGTCGGTGATCCTGCACAGGAAGGTGTGAAAATGGGCGCACTGGTAAATGCTGAACAGCGTGCTGATGTGCAGGAAAAAGTGAACACATTGCTGGCTGCAGGATGCGAGATTCGCCTCGGTGGTCAGGCGGATTTATCTGCTGCGGGTGCATTCTTCCCGCCAACCTTATTGTACTGTCCGCAGCCGGATGAAACACCGGCGGTACATGCAACAGAAGCCTTTGGCCCTGTCGCAACGCTGATGCCAGCACAAAACCAGCAACATGCTCTGCAACTGGCTTGTGCAGGCGGCGGTAGCCTTGCGGGAACGCTGGTGACGGCTGATCCGCAAATTGCGCGTCAGTTTATTGCCGACGCGGCACGTACGCATGGGCGAATTCAGATCCTCAATGAAGAGTCGGCAAAAGAATCCACCGGGCATGGCTCCCCACTGCCACAACTGGTACATGGTGGGCCTGGTCGCGCAGGAGGCGGTGAAGAATTAGGTGGTTTACGAGCGGTGAAACATTACATGCAGCGAACCGCTATACAGGGTAGCCCGTCGATGCTTGCCGCTATCAGTAAACAGTGGGTGCGTGGTGCGAAAGTCGAAGAAGATCGTATTCATCCGTTCCGCAAATATTTTGAGGAGCTGCAACCAGGCGACAGCCTGCTGACTCCCCGCCGCACAATGACAGAGGCCGATATTGTTAACTTTGCTTGCCTCAGCGGCGATCATTTCTATGCACATATGGATAAGATTGCTGCTGCCGAATCTATTTTCGGTGAGCGGGTGGTGCATGGGTATTTTGTGCTTTCTGCGGCTGCGGGTCTGTTTGTCGATGCCGGTGTCGGTCCGGTCATTGCTAACTACGGGCTGGAAAGCTTGCGTTTTATCGAACCCGTAAAGCCAGGCGATACCATCCAGGTGCGTCTCACCTGTAAGCGCAAGACGCTGAAAAAACAGCGTAGCGCAGAAGAAAAACCAACAGGTGTGGTGGAATGGGCTGTAGAGGTATTCAATCAGCATCAAACCCCGGTGGCGCTGTATTCAATTCTGACGCTGGTGGCCAGGCAGCACGGTGATTTTGTCGATTAATCGGTGAATGAAGGGCAACGGCGAATAGTTGCCCTTTTATTTCACTAAGTTTTGTGACGTTGTCACATTATGCATGATGTGTACATCTATTTTCAGGGCATCCACTGTATGAAAAGCTGGCACACCTGCCAAACAACCTGGCAGGTGCAGGCAATCCCCTTTGCATCAGTACTGATAATGTGAACCTGACTAAACCGCCCACAGAGCGCGGTTGCTAACAAGAACACAACATCTGACGAGGTTAATAATGGGAAGCCCCTCTCTGTATTCTGCCCGTAAAACAACCCTGGCGTTGGCAGTCGCCTTAAGTTTCGCCTGGCAAGCGCCGGTATTTGCCCACGGTGGTGAAGCGCATATGGTGCCAATGGATAAAACGCTTAAAGAATTTGGTGCCGATGTGCAGTGGGACGACTACGCCCAGCTCTTTACCCTGATTAAAGATGGCGCGTACGTGAAAGTGAAGCCTGGTGCGCAAACAGCAATTGTTAATGGTCAGCCTCTGGCACTGCAAGTACCGGTAGTGATGAAAGACAATAAAGCCTGGGTTTCTGACACCTTTATTAACGATGTTTTCCAGTCCGGGCTGGATCAAACCTTTCAGGTAGAAAAGCGCCCTCACCCACTTAATGCGCTAACTGCGGACGAAATTAAACAGGCCGTTGAAATTGTTAAAGCTTCCGCGGACTTCAAACCCAATACCCGTTTTACTGAGATCTCCCTGCTACCGCCAGATAAAGAAGCTGTCTGGGCGTTTGCGCTGGAAAACAAACCGGTTGACCAGCCGCGCAAAGCCGACGTCATTATGCTCGACGGCAAACATATCATCGAAGCGGTGGTGGATCTGCAAAACAACAAACTGCTCTCCTGGCAACCCATTAAAGACGCCCACGGTATGGTGTTGCTGGATGATTTCGCCAGTGTGCAGAACATTATTAACAACAGTGAAGAATTTGCCGCTGCCGTGAAGAAACGCGGTATTACTGATGCGAAAAAAGTGATTACCACGCCGCTGACCGTAGGTTATTTCGATGGTAAAGATGGCCTGAAACAAGATGCCCGGTTGCTCAAAGTCATCAGCTATCTTGATGTCGGTGATGGCAACTACTGGGCACATCCCATCGAAAACCTGGTGGCGGTCGTTGATTTAGAACAGAAAAAAATCGTTAAGATTGAAGAAGGTCCGGTAGTTCCGGTGCCAATGACCGCACGCCCATTTGATGGCCGTGACCGCGTTGCTCCGGCAGTTAAGCCTATGCAAATCATTGAGCCTGAAGGTAAAAATTACACCATTACTGGCGATATGATTCACTGGCGGAACTGGGATTTTCACCTCAGCATGAACTCTCGCGTCGGGCCGATGATCTCCACCGTGACTTATAACGACAATGGCACCAAACGCAAAGTCATGTACGAAGGTTCTCTCGGCGGCATGATTGTGCCTTACGGTGATCCTGATATTGGCTGGTACTTTAAAGCGTATCTGGACTCTGGTGACTACGGTATGGGCACGCTAACCTCACCAATTGCTCGTGGTAAAGATGCCCCGTCTAACGCAGTGCTCCTTAATGAAACCATCGCCGACTACACTGGCGTGCCGATGGAGATCCCTCGCGCTATCGCGGTATTTGAACGTTATGCCGGGCCGGAGTATAAGCATCAGGAAATGGGCCAGCCCAACGTCAGTACCGAACGCCGGGAGTTAGTGGTGCGCTGGATCAGTACAGTGGGTAACTATGACTACATTTTTGACTGGATCTTCCATGAAAACGGCACTATTGGCATCGATGCCGGTGCTACGGGCATCGAAGCGGTGAAAGGTGTTAAAGCGAAAACCATGCACGATGAGACGGCGAAAGATGACACGCGCTACGGCACGCTTATCGATCACAATATCGTGGGTACTACACACCAACATATTTATAATTTCCGCCTCGATCTGGATGTAGATGGCGAGAATAACAGCCTGGTGGCGATGGACCCAGTGGTAAAACCGAATACTGCCGGTGGCCCACGCACCAGTACCATGCAAGTTAATCAGTACAACATCGGCAATGAACAGGATGCCGCACAGAAATTTGATCCGGGCACGATTCGTCTGTTGAGTAACCCGAACAAAGAGAACCGCATGGGCAATCCGGTTTCCTATCAAATTATTCCTTATGCAGGTGGTACTCACCCGGTAGCAAAAGGTGCCCAGTTCGCGCCGGACGAGTGGATCTATCATCGTTTAAGCTTTATGGACAAGCAGCTCTGGGTAACGCGTTATCATCCTGGCGAGCGTTTCCCGGAAGGCAAATATCCGAACCGTTCTACTCATGACACCGGTCTTGGACAATACAGTAAGGATAACGAGTCGCTGGACAACACCGACGCCGTTGTCTGGATGACCACCGGCACCACACATGTGGCCCGCGCCGAAGAGTGGCCGATTATGCCGACCGAATGGGTACATACTCTGCTGAAACCATGGAACTTCTTTGACGAAACGCCAACGCTAGGGGCGCTGAAGAAAGATAAGTGATTGTTTCAGACAAAAAAACGGCACCAGGTGCCGTTTTTTACTTATGAGCGAACCAGATTAATACCGTACACACACCGACTTAGTTTCACACCAACCGTCCAGCCAGTCGGGGCCAAAATCACGGCCCGTTCCTGACTGCTTCATCCCACCAAACGGTAAGTTAGCGTCAATTAAGGTATGGCTGTTTACCCACACCGTCCCTGCCTGTAAGCGATCGCTATATTCCAGAGCCTGGGAGAGATTTTGCGTCCAGACACTGGCAGTTAAGCCATATTCCGTGTCGTTTGCCAGTTGTAACGCCTCTTCTCCATCCGCTACTCGCACCAGGTTTACCACCGGACCAAACACCTCTTCACGAGTTAAGCGCAATTTAGCATCGGGATTTACCACCAGCGTTGGCGCAACATAATACCCCTCTCCGGCTGGTCCATTCGACCCGCGAATCAGCTCTGCTTGCTGTGCCTGCGCATCGTCGAGGAATGAACACACTTTGTCGCAGTGCGCACGAGAAACCAAAGGGTTAATCTGTGCAACAGGTGACATCCCCGGTCCCACTTGCAACGATTTTACCGCCTGCTCAAATCCACTAACCAGCGTGTCAAACAACGGCGCTTCAATATAAATTCGCGAACTGGCGGCGCATACTTGCCCTTGATTCAGGAAGCTTCCGGTCATCAAGCCTTCAATAACCCATTGCGGATCAGCATCTTTTAATACAATTGCCGGGTTTTTACCGCCCAGTTCCAGCGTTACACGCGTTAAGTGATCAGCAGCAGTTCTGGCAATACCTTTTCCCGTCGCGGTTGAACCGGTAAAACTGATTTTCGCAACATGAGGATGTGACGTCAGGGCCGCGCCGCATACAGCACCTGACCCGGTGACGACATTAAAAACGCCATCAGGGATACCAGCCTCGCTGGCCAGTTCCGCCACGCGCAACATCGTCAGTGGCGTGGTTTCCGAAGGCTTAATCACGATTGAACAGCCTGCTGCCAGTGCTGGCATCACCTTCCACATACCAATCATCAACGGAAAGTTCCATGGCACAATTCCCGCCACTACGCCAACCGGCTCTTTACGCGTCCAGGCCTGATAACGCGCCCCCTGGGGTAAGGGAATCGACAAGTCCAGCGTTTTACCCGCGATTTTGGTCGTTAACCCGGCGGTATAACGCATCCAGTTCAGCGTACAGCCCACTTCAAAAGCACGGGAAATGGCAATTGACTTGCCTTGCTCCAGGGTTTCCAGTTGCGCCAGCTCCTCACTGTGCTGCTCCACCAGATCAGCAAAACGTAGCAGAATACGTTCACGCTCTGCGGGTAATCGCCCGGCCCAGCGACGCGAGACAAAGGCCCGCCAGGCAGACATGACTGCGTTATCTACATCCGCTTCGTTGGCATCAGCAGTAGACGCAATTTCTTGCCCGGTGGCCGGATCAAAGATCGCCAACCGTTTTTCACTTTGTGCGGGGCCAGGACGACCATCAATATAAAGACCGTGTTGACGATCGAGAAACTGTTGGACCTGGCTTAATACTGCTACATGCGGCTCTGTCATCACTTTTCCTTATTATTTACCCAGTGTGATTTCAGTGTACGCAGCGACAAGAAAAGTCACTTTTTTCGCTGTGACATTCGCTTTGTCAGCTGTGACAAGCTCCGCAAATCGTGACAATAACCGCTTATGTCTCTATGCCTGACAAGACTTATTTCCTATAGTCAGGCTCATTAGCTTCGTTTATTGCAACACAAATGCAACAATAAAAATACATTTCACAGAGCGAAAACGTGCCATGAACCCCGCAATGGATAATGAGTTTCAGCAATGGCTTTCCCAAATCAATCAGGTATGCGGAAATTTTACCGGACGCCTGCTGACTGAGCGTTACACGGGTGTACTGGACACGCATTTTGCCAAAGGACTAAAGCTGAGTACCGTGACAACCAGCGGGGTGAATTTATCCCGCACCTGGCAGGAAGTAAAAGGCAGCGACGATGCCTGGTTTTACACCGTTTTTCAGCTTAGTGGTCAGGCAATAATGGAGCAGGATGAGCGTCAGGTGCAGATTGGCGCAGGCGATATTACGTTACTCGATGCCTCACGCCCCTGTTCGCTTTACTGGCAGGAGTCTTCTAAACAGATTTCATTACTTTTGCCACGCACTCTGCTGGAACAATATTTTCCCCATCAAAAACCTGTCTGCGCAGAAAGACTGGACGCTGACTTACCCATGGTGCAACTCAGTCATCGTCTGTTACAGGAAAGCATGAATAACCCGGCACTTTCTGAAACAGAAAGTGAAGCTGCGCTACAGGCGATGGTGTGTCTGCTGCGCCCGGTACTTCATCAGCGGGAATCTGTCCAACCTCGCCGTGAACGTCAGTTTCAAAAAGTGGTTACGTTGATAGACGATAATATTCGCGAAGAGATATTACGCCCGGAGTGGATAGCCGCAGAGACGGGTATGTCAGTACGTAGTTTGTACCGAATGTTTGCCGATAAAGGTTTGGTCGTCGCGCAATATATTCGTAACCGTCGTCTCGATTTTTGTGCAGATGCGATTCGCCATGCCGCAGATGATGAAAAACTGGCAGGCATCGGCTTTCATTGGGGATTTTCTGACCAGAGTCATTTTTCAACGGTATTTAAGCAACGCTTTGGGATGACGCCAGGCGAGTATCGACGTAAATTCCGCTAACTAATTCGCGTTGCATGTACTGCAACGCCAATTAGTTAAAACAGATATTTGACTACGCATATTTCAGGGCAAAAGGCAATTTGACAGGAGTTTTTGAATATTCACCTTGTTTCCGGAAAATAGATTAATCGCCTTCTCCTGTAGCGTTATCCCGATATTGCGGTTTTGCTATTAAAATTTTCGCACCCATTTACCGTTTATCCCTTGTACATATTCCCCCGGTTTGGCCCGAGCTACGAGCTTTTGCCCGGCGAGTTTCGCGATATCATCTACCGACACATTATTTTGCTTTGCCAGTTGTTGGTAACTCGCTTTACGTTCGGCATTAATGTCGGCTACTAATTTCTCTGTTTCAGCATCCGTTTTCAGCGCAACCAGATAACCGTAAAATGTTTCACCTACCCGCCCCTGAGTTCTGGCTTCATCCAGAGTCAATGCCATTACATTGCTGCTTACCAGCCCAACAAGAAACGCACAAAGAAGTAATGTTTTCTTCATCATCACCTCAGAAAAGATCGCTACGAGTTTCAAGCAGCTCTTCGACATCTTTGTCTGCCTTGATGATGATCTCATGCTCAATTTTAACGTTCATATTGATAGTGATCGGTTCCTTAGGTGCAGCGACTTCAATGCGAGGCGTACAGCCAACCAGCATAAAAGATGACGTCAACGCAGCCAGTAAAATTTTCATTGTTTTTCCTCACACTCTTTTCCTTGCGGACAGTCATTTCCCGGCAGACGTACGTTCTGCTCCAACCATGCCTGGAGATTATCGCCAAAGCGTAAACTGCGCCACAGCGTAAAAATATTCTCTTCATGATGGTAATTAAGGTTTACCGTACCGCTTTTACCATCAACGCGACTGGTACCTGTAATGTTGGCCTGCATGGTTAATAAACCGAGATTATCTAAATTAATATTTGTCGATGAACGGCTAATTTCCATATAGCGCAACCAGTTAATTGCTGAACCCGCAGTCATATTGTCTTTCACCACCGCATCTGCGGTGTCTTTATCCAGCCGCAAGGTCATTGGCCCGCTGTTTGCCAGCCAACCATCTTTCACTATCCATTTTTCGTTGTTTAGCCATAACGGCAATGCACCACTAAATGCCCCGGACATGGCGAATTGTTTCGGATTGACGGCGCTAACCAGTTCGCTGGATGAGAGATTATTCAGCCGCAACAGCGCCGGGTCATGCTGCGGCATACGTAATTGTTTCATCAGTACGTTACCGCCTAACACATCGACGCTAACATCAGTCAACAGCAAGGGTTCTTCTTCAGTCCACGGATAACGCCCTTGCAAATCAGCCGTAATATTTTTCGCTGTCACCAGATTAATCACTTCGGCAATTCGCAACGTAACGGGGCCGCGAGTCCCCAGATGCCAGGCTCCATCGGCAAAACGGAAAGGCAGGACAAAATCGACACCGTTCACCTGATTATCTGGCATCCAGGCACTACCGCCTTTCAACACGCCGTGCCCTCCCGCGCGGAATCCTTGTTCAGGCGCAGCAGAAAATGCAACCTGAGCATACAGTTCACCATCGCGTAAGTTCATCTTCCAGTCGGGTGGCACCAGCGGCTGGAATACAGTCAGTGATTGTTTAGGCCACCAGGCGTTACCGCGCAGACGAATACCGTCCCAGCGACCGTTTACCCGAACCGGGCCAATCTCACCAGCATGTAAATCGCCTTTAAAGAGGAAATAGGTCGGATCGCGCCCATCGACGCTAAATTTTAAGATTGATGGCGGTAACACACTGCCGCCAGTGAACAGCGTTTGCCCGGCGTCCAGTGACAGCGCGCCGCTGAAGGAGGGATGCTGTGCGTCACGTACCCAGACGACGGGCTTGTCGAGAATTAATCGCGGCTTTTCTACCGTCATCGTACCGTATTGTAACTGGTCGAAACCGGTGGAGAGATCGGTCAGCGTAATCGTGCTGTCATGCCACTCACCTTTTCCTGCGACATCCCAGGTGGCATTCATCGGTGTAAAACTCCCTTTTCCCCAGTAGCGCCACTGCCAGCGGCCAGCGTCAGGGAGAAAATCATTCGCCAGCCCATCCATATGCAGCACGAAATCGCCCAGTTCATTTTCATGCGCCTGCAAGATGGCCTGCAAACGTCCGTCAACACCACGTTGGGTGACTTTTACACCCGCTAAAGGCCAGCGGATTTCATCGATGTCCAGCGAATCGATGACTCTTCCCTTCGAACGTAATAACGCGCCTGGCTCAAAGGCCAGCGTTGGGTCAGTCAGACTTCCACTTAGCTGCGCGGGTAAGCGGGCATATAAAATGAGGTCCGCCTGTTTCGCTTCACCGGTTAGCTGCAGAGGCAGCTGGCTGTTATCCATGCTTAATTTTCCTGGGCCAAAATTTAGCACCGCGTTGCCTTTACCCGCTTGCCCCTGGGTCAGCACACTCAGTCGTCCGCTGATCAGAGCGTTCTCAAGCCCTGCCTGCCAGTTGTCGACTTTGACACCCAGTCGGCCACTCAAAGGAAAACCTGCATACGGCCAACTCCAGCGACCATCGCTTACGGTCAATTGTTGACGAGTAATTTGCCACGGCAAATCGAGCAACGGATCGCCGTTATCCCGTGCCAGCACAATCAATTGCCCGCTATTTTCCTGCCAGTCCAGTTCTGCATCCACCAGTGACGGTTCCTGCGGCAAGTTTAACGTCGCAGTAGCATGCCCACTTACAGGAAGTCCATCCGGCACGAGCGGCATAGTAAATTCCCCCACCAGTTTAACCGGCGGCTGATTTTCAAACGCGACGACATCCAGTTCGCTGACTGTAAGTTGTTGCCCTTTCAGCTGGCCTTGAAATTTAACTTTTTCGCCCTGATAACGCAGTTGCTGGATATCAGAGGTTAATGCGAGAGAGAGTTTTCCCTGCCATTCCTGCCAGGGAGAAAAAATCAGTTTATCGATATTGATCCAGGTGTTAGGCAGCATGGACTGCCACTGCGCGAGGGTTTTTGGAGCAGCTGGCGATTGCTCCGTCTGCGGCAATTTCGCCAGACAAGCAGAATCAAGTTCTACCGTGCCGACGTTCAATAACCAGCGGCTGGGATGTGAAAGGCTGGCGTTGGTGATATGCGCAAGCTGACAATCTCCCACCAGATAACGGAGATCGGGAATGATTAAACCTTTACGCGTAATGCGTGGGCTTTCATCTAATGCAATACGTGTCCCGAGCGGTAGCCAGATGCCCGCCAGCGTGGGAACCCACAGCCCGAGCGTCATCAACAGCGTCAACGGCACAAGAATAATCAGTAATAACAGCGCGAGAACGGCTTTATATTTACCCAGCATGGGTAGTTAATATCCTGATTTAGCGAAAAATTAAGCATTCAATACGGGTATTGTGGCATGTTTAACCGTTCAGTTGAAGGTTGCGCCTACACTAAGCATAGTTGTTGATGAATTTTTCAATATCGCCATAGCTTTCAATTAAATTTGAAATTTTGTAAAATATTTTTAGTAGCTTAAATGTGATTCAACATCACTGGAGAAAGTCTTATGAAACTCGCCGTTTATAGCACAAAACAGTACGACAAGAAGTACCTGCAACAGGTGAACGAGTCCTTTGGCTTTGAGCTGGAATTTTTTGACTTTCTGCTGACGGAAAAAACCGCTAAAACTGCCAATGGCTGCGAAGCGGTATGTATTTTCGTAAACGATGACGGCAGCCGCCCGGTGCTGGAAGAGCTGAAAAAGCACGGCGTTAAATATATCGCCCTGCGCTGTGCCGGTTTCAATAACGTCGACCTTGACGCGGCAAAAGAACTGGGGCTGAAAGTAGTCCGTGTTCCAGCCTATGATCCAGAAGCCGTTGCTGAACACGCCATCGGTATGATGATGACGCTGAACCGCCGTATTCACCGCGCGTATCAGCGTACCCGTGACGCTAACTTCTCTCTGGAAGGTCTGACCGGCTTTACTATGTATGGCAAAACGGCAGGCGTTATCGGTACCGGTAAAATTGGTGTGGCGATGCTGCGCATTCTGAAAGGTTTTGGTATGCGTCTGCTGGCGTTCGATCCGTATCCAAGTGCGGCGGCGCTGGAACTCGGTGTGGAGTATGTCGATCTGCCAACCCTGTTCTCTGAATCAGACGTTATCTCTCTGCACTGCCCGCTGACACCGGAAAACTACCATCTGTTGAACGAAGCCGCCTTCGATCAGATGAAAAATGGCGTGATGATCGTCAATACCAGTCGCGGTGCATTGATTGATTCTCAGGCGGCAATTGAAGCGCTGAAAAATCAGAAAATTGGTTCGTTGGGTATGGACGTATATGAGAACGAACGCGATCTGTTCTTTGAAGATAAATCCAACGACGTAATTCAGGATGACGTATTCCGTCGCCTGTCTGCCTGCCACAACGTGCTGTTTACCGGGCATCAGGCATTCCTGACAGCAGAAGCTCTGACCAGTATTTCTCAGACTACGCTGCAAAACTTAAGCAATCTGGAAAAAGGCGAAACCTGCCCGAACGAACTGGTTTAATCTTGCCGCTCCCCTGCATTCCAGGGGAGCTTATTCAGATAATCCCCAAAGACCTTTCATCCTCTATTCTTAAAATAGCCCTGAGTCAGAAACTGTAATTGAGAACCACAATGAAGAAAGTAGCCGCGCTTGTTGCGCTAAGCCTGCTGATGGCGGGATGTGTAAGTAGTGACAAAATTGCTGTAACGCCAGAACAGTTACAGCATCATCGCTTTGTGCTGGAAAGCGTAAACGGTAAGCCCGTGACCAGCGATAAAAATCCGCCAGAAATCAGCTTTGGTGAAAAAATGATGATTTCCGGCAGCATGTGTAACCGCTTTAGCGGTGAAGGCAAACTGTCTAATGGTGAACTGACAGCCAAAGGGCTGGCAATGACCCGTATGATGTGCGCTAACCCGCAGCTTAATGAACTCGATAACACCATTAGCGAAATGCTGAAAGAAGGTGCACAAGTGGATCTGACCGCGAACCAGTTAACGCTGGCGACCGCGAAACAGACATTAACTTATAAGCTGGCGGATTTAATGAATTAATAGCTGCCACAGCTCCCGGCGGCAAGTGACTGTTCACTACAGCGTTTGCCGTTGGGTAATGCACACATCCCAATCGCCGTACCATCCAGTTGACGGGCAACAGAAAGCGAACCGCCGATCATTGCACAATTTGCTTCTCCACTACTGGACATCGACGCTTTTAAACCTGGCGCTACGTGCGCCGCAGTCGCCTGCTGAACAGGCTCACTACTACACGCCGACAACAATAAAGCGGCACACCCTACCCAAAACGCTGCTCGCATCTCTTCTTCCTCTGATCTTCAAGCCAAACGACACCGCCATAAATAATAGGCAGCACAGAGGGCGACGTCGAGAGCTGTCCTGCGCGTTGCCCCGCATTTTTACTTTTTTATGGCTATTTTTTTGCCCTCTGTTTGATCAAAACATTCATTACGCTGATGTGGGGGACACAAAAGCGAAAATGCAGAAGAAAGCCATTTGCTAAAATTGAAAGATTACTACTGGGCGCGCAGCAATTTCGTGCGCCCCTCATTTGCGCAATGTAAGGGTGTCATATGATTACTATTGACGGTAATGGCGCGGTTGCTTCGGTGGCGTTTCGCACCAGTGAAGTTATCGCCATCTACCCTATTACCCCCAGTTCCACGATGGCAGAACAGGCTGATGCCTGGGCCGGAAACGGCTTGAAGAACGTTTGGGGAGACACACCACGCGTGGTTGAAATGCAGTCGGAAGCGGGTGCTATCGCTACCGTGCATGGCGCTTTGCAGACGGGTGCCCTTTCAACATCGTTTACGTCATCGCAGGGTTTGCTGCTGATGATCCCGACGCTGTACAAACTGGCAGGCGAACTCACACCGTTTGTCCTGCATGTAGCGGCACGTACCGTTGCCACACATGCACTCTCTATTTTTGGCGATCATTCCGACGTCATGGCGGTGCGCCAGACGGGTTGCGCGATGTTGTGTGCAGCAAACGTCCAGGAAGCGCAAGACTTTGCTCTCATTTCGCAAATCGCGACGCTGAAAAGCCGCGTGCCATTTATTCATTTCTTTGATGGTTTCCGCACGTCCCACGAAATCAATAAAATTGTCCCGCTGGCCGATGACACGATTCTTGATCTCATGCCGCAGGTCGAAATTGATGCTCATCGCGCCCGGGCGCTCAACCCGGAACATCCGGTGATCCGCGGTACGTCCGCCAATCCTGACACTTATTTCCAGTCTCGCGAAGCCACCAACCCCTGGTACAACGCGGTCTATGACCATGTTGAACAGGCGATGAATGATTTCGCTGCCGCGACAGGTCGTCAGTATCAGCCGTTTGAGTATTACGGGCATCCGCAAGCGGAACGGGTGATTATCCTGATGGGCTCTGCCATTGGCACCTGTGAAGAAGTGATTGATGAATTGCTAACCCGTGGCGAAAATGTCGGCGTGCTGAAAGTTCGCCTGTACCGCCCCTTCTCCGCTAAACATTTACTGCAAGCTCTGCCGGGATCCGTACGCAGCGTGGCGGTACTGGACAGAACCAAAGAACCCGGTGCCCAGGCAGAACCGCTCTATCTGGATGTGATGACCGCACTGGCAGAAGCCTTTAATAATGGCGAGCGCGAAACTCTGCCCCGTGTCATTGGTGGGCGCTATGGTCTTTCATCCAAAGAATTTGGCCCGGACTGTGTACTGGCGGTATTTGCCGAGCTCAACGCGGCTAAACCGAAAGCGCGCTTTACGGTTGGTATTTACGATGATGTGACTAATCTGTCACTGCCGTTGCCGGAAAACACCCTGCCAAACTCGGCGAAACTGGAAGCCTTGTTTTATGGCCTTGGTAGTGATGGCAGCGTTTCCGCGACCAAAAACAATATCAAGATTATCGGTAATTCCACGCCGTGGTACGCACAGGGCTATTTTGTTTACGACTCCAAAAAGGCGGGCGGCCTGACGGTTTCTCACCTTCGAGTGAGCGAACAGCCGATTCGTTCCGCTTATCTCATTTCCCAGGCTGATTTTGTTGGCTGCCACCAGTTGCAGTTTATCGATAAATATCAGATGGCTGAGCGTTTAAAACCTGGCGGCATTTTCCTGCTCAACACACCGTACAGCGCAGATGAAGTGTGGTCGCGCTTGCCGCAAGAAGTTCAGGCCGTGTTAAACCAGAAAAAAGCGCGCTTCTATGTGATTAACGCGGCGAAAATCGCCCGCGAATGTGGCCTGGCGGCCCGTATTAATACCGTCATGCAGATGGCTTTTTTCCATCTGACGCAAATTCTGCCTGGCGATAGCGCCCTCGCAGAATTGCAGGGTGCGATTGCCAAAAGTTACAGTAGCAAAGGCCAGGATCTGGTGGAACGCAACTGGCAGGCTCTGGCGCTGGCGCGTGAATCCGTAGAAGAAGTTCCGTTGCAACCGGTAAATCCGCACAGCGCCAATCGACCGCCAGTGGTTTCCGATGCCGCCCCTGATTTCGTGAAAACCGTAACCGCTGCGATGCTCGCCGGGCTTGGTGACGCCCTCCCCGTTTCGGCGCTGCCGCCAGACGGCACCTGGCCGATGGGCACTACGCGCTGGGAAAAACGCAATATCGCCGAAGAGATCCCCATCTGGAAAGAGGAACTCTGTACCCAATGTAACCACTGCGTTGCCGCTTGCCCACACTCAGCTATTCGCGCAAAAGTGGTGCCGCCTGAAGCGATGGAAAACGCCCCTGCCAGCCTGCATTCGCTGGATGTGAAATCGCGTGATATGCGCGGGCAGAAATATGTCTTGCAGGTGGCACCGGAAGATTGCACCGGTTGTAACCTGTGCGTCGAAGTTTGCCCGGCGAAAGACCGTCAGAATCCAGAGATTAAAGCCATCAATATGATGTCTCGCCTGGAACATGTCGAAGAAGAGAAAATCAATTACGATTTCTTCCTCAACCTGCCAGAAATCGACCGTAGCAAACTGGAACGTATTGATATTCGTACATCGCAGCTGATTACACCGCTGTTTGAATATTCAGGTGCTTGCTCCGGTTGTGGCGAGACGCCGTATATTAAATTACTGACTCAGCTCTATGGCGACCGGATGTTGATCGCTAACGCCACTGGCTGTTCTTCAATTTATGGCGGTAACCTGCCCTCTACACCGTATACCACCGATGCCAACGGTCGTGGGCCGGCATGGGCGAACTCTCTATTTGAAGATAATGCCGAATTTGGCCTTGGTTTCCGCCTGACGGTCGATCAACACCGTGTCCGCGTGCTGCGTCTGCTGGATCAATTTGCCGATAAAATCCCGGCGGAATTACTGACGGCGTTGAAATCAGACGCCACGCCAGAGGTTCGTCGTGAACAGGTTGCAGCTTTACGCCAGCAACTCAACGATGTTGCCGAAGCACATGAACTGCTACGTGATGCAGATGCACTGGTGGAAAAATCAATCTGGCTGATTGGTGGTGATGGCTGGGCTTACGATATCGGCTTTGGCGGTCTGGATCATGTATTGAGTTTGACGGAAAACGTCAACATTCTGGTGCTGGATACGCAATGCTATTCCAACACCGGTGGTCAGGCGTCGAAAGCGACACCGCTGGGTGCAGTAACTAAATTTGGCGAGCACGGCAAACGTAAAGCGCGTAAAGATCTTGGCGTCAGTATGATGATGTACGGTCATGTTTATGTGGCGCAGATTTCTCTCGGCGCGCAGCTGAACCAGACGGTGAAAGCGATTCAGGAAGCGGAAGCGTATCCGGGGCCATCGCTGATCATTGCTTATAGCCCGTGTGAAGAGCATGGTTACGATCTGGCACTCAGCCACGACCAGATGCGCCAACTCACAGCTACCGGCTTCTGGCCGCTATATCGCTTTGATCCGCGTCGTGCCGATGAAGGCAAACTGCCGCTGGCCTTGGATTCACGCCCGCCGTCAGAAGCACTGGAAGAAACGTTACTTCACGAGCAACGTTTCCGTCGGCTGAATTCGCAGCAGCCAGAAGTGGCAGAACAGTTATGGAAAGATGCTGCAGCTGATTTGCAAAAACGCTATGACTTCCTGGCACAAATGGCCGGAAAAGCGGAAAAAAGCAACACCGATTAAATGCTCTGGATAAGGATTATCCAATTCTAAAAAAAAAGCCCGGACGACTGTTCGGGCTTGTCTTTTTATATGTTGGAAAATCAGTGGCAATGCAATGGCCCAACAGAAAATAAAATCTGTGACAATAAAGGCATATAACCCGCGCAGAATAACGTATAGCAAATTAAAAGTATAATTTTTATTTTGTATGTATTATCTTCGATACATTCACCAGACTTATTATCATTTCAGAGGAATTATTTGATTAAGGTTTTACTTAAGGCGTAACAAATGATATTTATCGGCTAACTGAACTTCTCCTTTAGGATGTTTTCACTCCCCGAAATGGGGATAAAAGGCAAATAAAATAACTAAAGGATTTATTCAATGAAAAGCAAAGTACTGGCACTTTTAATTCCTGCCCTGCTCGCCGCAGGTGCTGCACATGCAGCCGAAGTTTATAATAAAGACGGCAACAAATTAGATCTGTATGGCAAAGTTGATGGCCTGCATTATTTTTCTGATAATTCAGCGAAAGATGGCGACCAGAGCTATGCGCGTCTGGGTTTTAAAGGCGAAACCCAAATTAACGATCAACTCACTGGCTACGGTCAATGGGAATACAATATTCAGGCAAACAACACTGAATCTTCAAAAAACCAGTCATGGACCCGTCTGGCATTTGCCGGGCTGAAATTTGCAGATTACGGTTCTTTCGATTACGGACGTAATTATGGCGTAATGTACGACATCGAAGGCTGGACCGATATGCTGCCTGAATTTGGCGGTGACTCTTATACCAATGCAGACAACTTTATGACTGGTCGAGCCAATGGCGTCGCGACTTATCGTAATACTGATTTCTTCGGTATGGTAAATGGTCTGAACTTCGCGGTGCAGTATCAAGGTAACAACGAAGGAGCCAGTAATGGTCAGGAAGGCACCAACAACGGACGTGATGTTCGCCATGAAAACGGTGACGGCTGGGGTCTTTCCACAACATATGATTTAGGCATGGGCTTTAGCGCTGGTGCGGCATACACCTCTTCTGACCGCACCAATGACCAGGTTAACCATACTGCGGCGGGTGGTGATAAAGCAGACGCGTGGACTGCTGGGCTAAAATACGATGCTAACAATATTTACCTGGCAACCATGTATTCAGAAACGCGTAATATGACCCCGTTTGGCGACAGCGATTATGCTGTGGCTAACAAAACCCAGAATTTTGAAGTCACTGCACAGTACCAGTTTGATTTTGGTCTGCGTCCGGCAGTCTCTTTCCTGATGTCTAAAGGCCGTGACCTGCACGCTGCGGGTGGTGCAGACAACCCGGCAGGTGTTGATGATAAAGATCTGGTTAAATACGCCGATGTTGGCGCGACTTACTATTTCAATAAAAACATGTCCACCTACGTTGACTATAAAATCAACCTGTTGGATGAAGATGACAGCTTCTACGCTGCCAATGGCATCTCTACCGATGATATTGTCGCTTTAGGTCTGGTTTATCAGTTCTAAATCCTCCTGCCCGCTGTTATGGCGGGCTTTTTCTGCTTATTCTTCCTCCTTTGATCTAAATTAAAAATGTGAACTCCGTCATTACACAAAAAGTGTCATCTGGCGTTACACTTTATGCGGATACTAAAACAGGAGGTTTTATGAACAGAACGATTCTTGTCCCTATCGATATTTCCGATTCAGAATTAACTCAACGCGTGATTAGCCACGTTGAGGAAGAGGCAAAGATTGATGATGCAGAGGTTCATTTCCTGACGGTAATACCTTCACTGCCCTACTATGCCTCTCTGGGTTTAGCGTATTCCGCAGAATTACCGGCAATGGATGACCTGAAAGCGGAAGCCAAATCGCAACTGGAAGAGATCATTAAAAAATTTAAACTGCCAACCGACAGAGTGCATGTCCATGTTGAGGAAGGCTCGCCCAAAGACCGCATTCTGGAATTGGCGAAGAAGATCCCCGCTCATATGATCATCATTGCTTCCCATCGACCGGATATCACCACTTATCTGCTCGGTTCCAACGCCGCAGCTGTAGTGCGTCACGCAGAGTGCTCCGTGCTGGTTGTGCGCTGACACTAACGCCCGCACATTGCTGCGGGCTTTTTGATTCATTTCGCAAATGTGCTGACATTTTCCCCTCTAATCCGTACCATACACGCCACAGTTTTTTATATCAGATTTCTTATGCTGGGCGTTCCGGCATGACGCATACTCTTCTGATGCCATATAACGAATTGAGTCGCTTTTAAATGTCGCAAAATCAAGAAATTAGTAAGAAAGAACAATACAACCTGAACAAGTAAGGGCAAAAATCACAACTCTCTGACTCATAAGTATTTTACTTATTTTTCAATGTGTTAAATATCATCAGCGACAACAATAAGCTACGATAACCCACTCTTTTTTTGCCCCTTTTTTGCCCCTTTTGCAGCGCTTTGCCCCATTTTTGCCATCAACAATTTTCCTCATCAAGTCATTTCAAAGCCTAATAGGTGCCCTACTTTTTTCCTCAGTACCACGTCGCCAGCAGGAAACAACCTAATCCCGGTTCGGATCTAAAATTGCTAATGATAATCATTTTCATTTTGTATTACTTATGCTATAAAACATAGCCGTTGCTATGTTTGTTCTAATTTTGCTCACTATAGGTACTAAATTATGTACTCAATAAAAAAAGTAACCATGCTCTTGGGGTGCCTCGCCCTCACCTGCTCGATCGCATTTCAGGCGAGTGCAACTGAAAAATTCAAGGTCATTACAACATTTACCATCATCGCAGATATGGCCAAAAACGTGGCTGGAGATGCTGCAGAAGTCTCATCCATAACCAAGCCCGGTGCAGAAATTCATGAGTATCAGCCTACCCCTGGCGATATTAAACGTGCGCAGGGGGCACAACTGATTCTCGCCAATGGTATGAATCTGGAATTGTGGTTCCAACGCTTTTACCAGCATCTTAATGGGGTTCCAGAAGTAATTGTCTCTTCGGGTGTGACGCCAGTAGGGATCACTGAAGGCCCCTATGAGGGCAAACCTAACCCCCATGCCTGGATGTCGCCAGATAATGCTCTGATTTACGTCGATAATATTCGTGATGCGTTGATAAAATACGATCCGGCAAATGCACAAACCTACCAACGTAATGCCGATACTTATAAAGCCAAGATTACCCAAACCCTTGCCCCCCTGCGTAAGCAGATTGCTGAACTCCCTGAGAATCAGCGATGGATGGTCACCAGTGAAGGGGCTTTTTCTTATCTCGCACGCGATTTGGGGCTAAAAGAGCTTTATCTGTGGCCGATTAATGCCGATCAACAAGGCACGCCGCAGCAGGTACGTAAGGTTGTTGATATGGTGAAGAAAAATCATATCCCGGCAGTCTTTAGCGAGAGTACGATTTCCGATAAACCAGCGCGTCAGGTTGCGCGTGAAACCGGCGCGCACTACGGCGGTGTACTCTATGTCGATTCCCTGAGCACAGAAAACGGCCCGGTACCTACGTATATCGACCTTCTGAAGGTTACTACCAGTACGCTGGTACAGGGAATTAAAGCCGGGAAAAGGGAGAAATAATGATGCAATCTGCGGGCATTGTCGTTAATGATGTTACTGTCACCTGGCGTAACGGGCACACAGCACTGCGCGATGCATCCTTCACAGTACCAAGTGGATCTATTGCCGCTCTGGTTGGGGTAAACGGTTCCGGAAAATCGACGTTGTTTAAAGCGATTATGGGATTTGTGCGTCTGACCAGCGGAAAGATATCTGTTCTGGGTATTCCCACGCGACAGGCGCTACAGAAAAACCTGGTTGCCTACGTCCCTCAGTCAGAAGAGGTTGACTGGTCATTTCCTGTACTAGTGGAAGATGTGGTGATGATGGGCCGCTATGGGCACATGGGTATGTTGCGTATAGCCAAAAAGAGGGATCGTCAGATTGTCACCGATGCGCTGGAACGTGTCGATATGGTGGATTTTCGCCATCGACAAATCGGCGAGCTTTCCGGTGGACAAAAGAAACGCGTCTTTCTGGCGAGAGCGATTGCACAGCAGGGTGATGTGATCCTGCTGGATGAACCTTTTACCGGCGTTGATGTGAAAACCGAAGCGAAAATCATCAGCCTGTTGAGGGAGTTACGCGCGGAAGGCAAGACGATGCTTGTCTCAACGCACAATCTCGGCTCAGTCACGACATTTTGCGATTATACGGTCATGGTCAAAGGCACCGTCCTGGCAAGCGGGCCGACAGACACCACTTTTACAGCCGAGAACCTGGAGCTGGCTTTTAGCGGCGTACTGCGCCATGTCACACTTAACGGCTCGGAAGAAAGCATTATTACTGACGATGAACACCCTTTTGTGGCACATCGACCGTCAGCGGTGCAGAGGGAAGCAAGATGAACGTGCTACTGGAACCCTTCAGCTATGAATATATGCTCAATGCGATGTGGGTCTCGGCGATGGTCGGCGGTCTCTGCGCTTTCCTGTCATGCTATCTGATGCTAAAAGGCTGGTCGCTGATTGGCGATGCGCTGTCGCACTCTATTGTCCCGGGTGTTGCGGGGGCATATATGCTGGGGCTTCCGTTTTCTCTGGGAGCCTTCTTTTCCGGCGGACTGGCAGCGGGCAGCATGCTGTTTCTTAACCAACGCACTCGCTTAAAAGAAGATGCCATCATCGGCCTGATCTTCTCCTCCTTTTTTGGCCTGGGGCTGTTTATGGTGTCATTGAACCCGACATCCGTGAACATTCAGACCATCGTCCTGGGCAATATTCTGGCAATCGATCCGGCGGATATCCTGCAACTCACTATCATTGGCATTCTCTCGATCATCGTGCTTTTTTTCAAATGGAAAGATCTTATGGTGACCTTTTTCGACGAGAATCACGCCCGTGCTATTGGATTGCATCCGGGCAGATTAAAAATCCTCTTCTTCACCCTGCTGTCAGTTTCGACCGTTGCGGCGCTGCAAACGGTTGGTGCCTTTCTGGTGATCTGTCTGGTGGTGACTCCCGGTGCAACAGCATGGTTGTTAACCGATCGTTTTCCCCGCCTGCTCATAATTGCTGTAACTATTGGCAGTGTAACCAGTTTCCTCGGCGCGTGGGTCAGTTACTTTCTGGACGGCGCGACAGGTGGAATCATCGTGGTGGCGCAGACACTGCTGTTTCTTTTAGCATTTGTATTTGCGCCCACCCATGGGCTTTTGGCAAATCGTCGGCGTGCGCATAAAGCGCTGGAGGATCGCTCATGATGGCATTATTACTGGAGCCACTGCAGTTCACCTTTATGAGTCACGCACTGCTGATTTCACTGGTAGTTTCCATACCCTGTGCGCTGCTGTCGGTCTTTCTGGTCCTGAAAGGTTGGGCACTGATGGGTGACGCGATGAGTCATGCGGTTTTTCCTGGTATTGTGCTTGCCTGGATTCTGAGGTTACCTCTGGCTACAGGGGCATTCGTCGCCGGAGTATTCTGCGCGGTGGCGACGGGATACCTGAAAGACAACAGCCGAATCAAGCAAGATACAGTGATGGGGATTGTTTTTTCTGGCATGTTTGCCGCAGGTCTGATCTTGTATATTGCAGTCAAACCAGACGTACATCTTGACCATATTCTTTTCGGCGACATGCTCGGGGTAACCATCGGCGATATAATCCAGACGGTGATTATTGCCGGGCTGGTTACACTTGTTATTAGCGTAAAATGGCGGGATTTTTTGCTGTTCAGCTTTGATTATCAACAGGCGCAGGTAAGCGGTTTGCATACGAGATGTCTGCATTATGGGCTGCTGTGCATGGTCTCTCTGACCATTGTGGCGACGCTGAAAGCGGTAGGTATCATTCTCTCCATTTCTCTGCTCATTGCGCCTGGCGCCATTGCGGTACTCCTGACACAACGCTTTCATATTGCGCTCCTACTGGCGATTGGCATATCGGTAATAGTGTCAATGACTGGTGTCTGGTTGTCCTTTTTTATCGACAGTGCACCAGCTCCGACGATTGTCGTCTTATTCGCGGTTGTGTTCATCATGACGTTCACCGTTACCAGCATCAACGCACGCACAAAGGGAAACACCCATACACAGGATTTGTCATCACCCAATTAGCACAACATCCGAGGACAGCATCGTCCGCTGGCCCACAGAAGTCCGGAAAGTCATGGAAGGTCGTTGTTGGGAGGAGGTACAAATTCTCTCATGCAAAAAATACGTAAAATCGATAATAGCTGGAAATAATTCAATACATGCACTCTCAAAAGTGCATCAGCCAGCCCCCCACGCCAGAGACGTGTTGCTGTGGCGACCGTCATCACTTCCGGTCAGCACATCGTGCGTTTTCCCCTTGTCGTCGGTCACCTGCAGATAATCCCCGGAGAAAGTCGACACACGGCTGTAAGCCACATCTTCGAGGGAGTTCGCCATTGTATAAAGCGGCGAGTTTTCCTGCATTCGCTCTTCATTAGTCTGATCAACAGATTTGGTGGATGGCCGCATAAAAATCTGTCATTGCTTCCCGATTTTCTTTCAGTCGGTTCAGATCAACATCCAGAACGTCAGCGATTTGTTGTGCAGTCATCCGGCACGCTGCCAGAGACTCGACTTTCGAATACGGAATCATTTGTCACCCCCATTGATATGCAGGGTGTCTTCTTCCTGTATTTTTCGTGAAGGATTTTTACTGCAGCGTTGTTCCAGGTGACCTGATGGTGAATGCGTTTATGGCTGGCACCCATCAGTGAAATTTTTACGCACGACGGCGCATACATGACGGAGTAAAAACTTTTAACGTAGGTTCCGGAATCCAGATACAGCTCGGTCATTCCGCCGCTGTTTTTCTGCGTCTGTTTCTGCCCTAACTGGACAGCACCGATCGTCATAAACAATTCACCACAGCGACCGAGATTCGTGTACGTATTCACATCCTCGTTAATGCGCCCCATGAATGAGAACGGTCGATCAACCGAACAGATAAAGCTGTTCATTGCCTTGCGTTTCACCCACGAAGCATGGCCGCCATTGTCACCAAGAAAATCCCCGCCCTGCGACATAGCGATGGAAAGAGCAGGTATTGATTCGTAGTACGCTAGCATTTCAGAAAGGATCGCATCCAGTTTCCTTATCGGAAAATAGGCCTGGTCATAGTTGCGATCCACCCGAAACTGGAACTCGTGATAATCATCATCGAGCTGAATGAAGTATTTACACCCGACCAGTTTTGCCAGGTCGAAACAGGCATTACGGGCGTAAAAAATTGAGCGGCGGTCACAGAAATTATCGGCTTCGTCAAAACGACTGGCGATATCGGCTTTGGAAAACACCAGCACCTGTTCACCAAATTCAGCCATGTACTGATGCCGTGTCTTATCTTCATCATCAACAACGATAAAAATTTTCCCGGTATAGCCAGCACGACGCAACGTCCGGTAAGTCAGAACTTTGTCCGGTCGCCCGTGAGTCAGAATAAAGGCGCAAAAATCATCACGCATATTCCTCCTCCTCACCACCATGCATGATCTCCACCATGCGCTGCGTCATCCGGACAAATCCATTTTCAATAGCCTGCTGATAATCAATGATCACCAGCGCCGACTCCTCGAAAAAACACTGAATTTCAGAGGGGGCGTGAGCGTAATAGTCCGCAATTCTGCTGAAATTAAACACCGTGTGACGTTCTGCCGCACACAGGAGGAATTTCTCAATATCAGGCTCAAGGGACGCCGAACGTATCCGGCTGATCAGCTCCTGAGTTTTCGTATCGTCGTACAGTTCACTGATATCCGGTTTACCGCCCGACGGCTCATAAACAGGCGTATCAATTTTCGTCGTATACGGCTCCTCCTCATTTCCTGTACCGGGCAAAACATCCGTCAACAGTTCATCAATTTCTGTCGGGATGAAGCCTGTCAGGGAGACATCAAAATCAGCATTGATTAGGTCCGACAGCTCCATCCGCAACAGATCTTCATCCCAGCCAGCATTCATCGGCAGGCGATTATCTGCCAGGCGGTACGCCTTTTTCTGCTCATCCGTCAGGCCAGACAGAACAATGACCGGAACAGAATCCATTTTGAGCATTTCAGCCGCCATAACACGACCGTGACCCGCAATAATTTCGCCCTTTTCGTCAATCAGCACCGGATTAGTCCAGCCGAATTGCTTAATACTTTCTACCAGTTGTGCCACCTGCTCAGTACTGTGCGTCCTGGCGTTGTGCGCATACGGTGACAATTCTTGTAATGGGCGATAGACTATCTTTAATTTCTCGCTCATACAGCCTTGCTTTATGAATAAAACGCACCCCAGCAGCCAGTGCTACTGGGGACGGAGGTGTTGCTGGTAAAGTTAGGTATTGGATCAATGAGTGAGTCAACATAATATTAAACTCACAATTATAAATCAGCCATATATTAGGAGCGCCAAAAAAAACCTGAAAACAATATAATAACAGGATAAATTTCAAGGCGACCAAGAATCATAGCTATGCACATTAAACATTTTGCAATGTCATTAAGCACTCCGAATGACGATGCAGTAGCCCCAAAACCTAATCCCATATTATTAATACATGCAGCCACTGTTGCAAATGATGTAAGAAAATCATATCCCATACCATTTAACACCAGTATAAAAAACACCGTGAAGAGAGTATAAAGAAAAAAGAAACTCCATACAGACCTCATTACACGATCTGTAACTATCTTCCCTCCTACATTTACACTCAACAACGCTCTGGGATGAGAAAGCTGATTTATCTCGTGTTTGCTTTGTTTGAAAAGTATAAGAAATCGAAGTGACTTAATTCCACCACAAGTTGAACCTATACATCCCCCAAAGAAACTTGACAACAGCAAAAACACTATCGTGTGCGTGGGCCAACTTGCATAATCCTGCGTAGCTAAACCATTATCAGTGAGCATGGAGCTGGCAAGAAAAAACGAATGAATAAAACTTCCATGCAAGTCATACATACCTATATGCCAGACCTGGAAAGAGGTAACAATGATCACACCTAAGGCTATTAACAGAAAGAAACGAAGTTCAATATCTCTGATTAAAGGTTTTATCGTTTTCCTGCTAATAACAATATACCAAAGAGTGAAGTTGAAAGCCGATAGCAGGGAAAAAGAACCAGCCACCAGCTCAACCAAATAGTTATTAAAATATCCGATACTCTCGCTATGAGTTGAGAAACCACCAAGCGAAACTGTGGAAATCCCGTGACAAATAGCATCAAACAAAGGCATTCCTGCAAGTCTATAACAGACAATACAAGCAATACCTAATAAAGAATAAGTTATCCACAGTGTCCGTGACGTATCGGCCAGGCGGGGAGTGAGTTTGTCATCCTTAAATGGCCCCGGCATTTCTGACTGATAAAGCTTTGCACCACCAATACCCAATAATGGCAATACAGCAACCGCCAGAACAATAACTCCTAAACCACCTATAAAATTTAACTGTGACCGATAGTACAAATATGCCCGAGGTAATGAACTAACATCATCAATTACAGTTGCTCCTGTTGTTGTTATTCCAGAAACCCCTTCAAACAGAGCATCAATGAACGTTAAATTAAGTTCTGAGTCAATCCATAAAGGGAATGCACTAATAACAGAAAACAAAATCCAAAACATTACAATTATAATAAACCCATCACGGGTACGTAATTGAATGCCAGATTTCTTAGTTGTATACCACGCTCCGCCACCAATGCAAAAAAATATAACGAAAGTTATAAAGAAAACAAACAGGCTTTTTTCTTTATAAAACAATGCTACAACCATTGGTGGCAACATTGAAAGACTATAGAGCCAAACCAGGAACCCACACATATGAGTAACAACTCTTACATGAGATGTATTCATATCTAAATATTCTTTCAATTATAACCACCTTGCTGCAATATTATGATTATACTGTATAAAATTTAACTCCTCTTAGATCTTACTTCACTGTTCCTTATGAAACAATCATCAAAATGAATCATATTGTAGTTAAGATTTTACTTTAAACACTGCTCGGTTATGTATTGCTGAGCACCTTCAAGTTGGGCCTGCATCATTACCAGTCGTTCCCGGAGGGTGAAATAATCCCGTTCAGCGGTGTCTGCCAGTCGGGGGGAGGCTGCATTATCCACGCCGGAGGCGGTGGTGGCTTCACGCACTGACTGACAGACTGCTTTGATGTGCAACCGACGACGACCAGCGGCAACATCATCACGCAGAGCATCATTTTCAGCTTTCGCATCAGCTAACTCCTTCGTGTATTTTGCATCGAGCGCAGCAACATCACGCTGACGCATCTGCATGTCAGTAATTGCCGCGTTCGCCAGCTTCAGTTCTCTGGCATTTTTGTCGCGCTGTTCTTTGTAGGCGATGGCGTTATCACGGTAATGATTAACACCCCATGACAGGCAGACGACGATGCAGATAACCAGAGCGGAGATAATCGCGGTTACTCTGCTCATACCTCAATCTCTCTGACCGTTCCGCCAGCTTCTTTGAATTTTGCAATCAGACTGTCAGCCTTATGCTCGAACTGACCATAACCAGCGCCCGGCAGTGAAGCCCATATATTGCTGCAACGGTCGATAGCCTGACGGATATCACCGCGATCAATCATCGGCAAAGCGCCACGCTCTTTAATCTGCTGCAGCGCTACAGCATCCTGACTTTCTGGAGAAAAATCTTTCAGGCCAAGTTGCTTGCGGTAGGCATCCCACCAGCGTGAAAGAAGCTGGTAACGTCCAGCGGCTGTTGATTTGAGTTTCGGATTTAGCGTGACAAGTTTGCGGGGGTGATCGGAGTAATCAGTGAACAGTTCGCCACCGACAATAACATCATAACCGTGATTTCTGGTTTTCTGCCGTCCGTTATCTGTTCCTTCTGACCATGCCACCATATCAAGGAAAGCTTTACGCTGGGAATTAAGTGTCTGCATTAATTACTCCTTATGGGCACCGAACTTGTTACCGATGACCCTCATTGCCGCACCACGAATAGCATCAACACCAATCAGCCCCACCCCACCACCAATGGCAACAGAAAGTGATTTAGGCCATCCGACATACTCAAGCGCGGATGCAAAGGTCAGCGTCAGAGCACCACAAAGCAGAATCTCAAGCGTTTTTCGTTTCCAGCCGCCGCCACAGCCAAAATAGGCAATGCGCAAACCAGCCATAATAATTGACATAACCACTGCACCCAGCGGCGTATCTCCACGCCACCAACTTTGTAAGAGTTCCAGTAAGTCAGGCCAGGAATGAGGGGCATTGTGCATTTTCATAAGCCTCACCTCCGAGAGTTCGGATGGTGCTAAGTGTAAGATTCAGGCTCACAGGCTTGCTAACAAGAAGTCGAGGATGTTTCCGGAGCCTAACAACGAAAAAGCCCCGGGACATGCCGGGGCCAGATGGAGTGCCAGATTAAGCTTCTGGCGGTATATACTCGTGTTTGATATCGTTAAATCGCCAAAAGTAACAATTCAAACAAAGAGGATTTTTATGTCTGAAAAAAACAAACCACAAGGTGAAAATAAACCTCAGCAACCCGTGGCACCAAAACCAACTCCAACACAAAGTACTACAGACTTTGCTACACGTCGTGTTTTTGTTGGAGATTCTGCCGACTCAGTCATTGAACATATAAAAAAAAAGCCGAGATAAACATCGCCGCTACCGGAGCAAGGATGGTATACATCCTTGCTTTATCGAGACTCGTGCGGATTTTCTCATTTTCCAACAGTAACTCTCTTGCTGTATCACTCAAGTCAACAAGGCGATACCTTCGTATAAGCGGCAATAACTTATCAGGTCCTAAATATCCTGCATCAGCGAATATTTTAAAGCTCGAGGGCTCCATATCCTTATATTTTTCATGATATAGATGATCAGGAGGGGCATTGATCAGGCCCCTAACCTTCACAGATAAACCAGTACATACCAAGTAAATGGCGCACCATGTCCATAGTAATGTAAATGTGGTAATTCCGGCGGTGAGAAAATCGAAATTAGTTTTCTGTGTCAGCAATAAAAAAGATGAACCAATTCCAACAATCTGAATGTTCAGAAGTTTGTATCCATTCTCAACATTGGTTTTGTTAGAAAGATGAATCTCTCGTATCGTCTCTTCCCCTTGTTTTTCAAGATAATCGACGAGCTCATCATCTACTCCTAAAAAATAATCTTTAGGTAGTTCTCTCATCTCACCTCCACATCCTGTACTGAAAACAATTTTACCAGAATGTCTCGATTCTAGGTATTCCGCCAGGAATCGCGCTCCAGAAATGAAACATCAGGTTCGCCAGTACCAGAAACAACAAAACCCGCTCAATGGCGGGTTCTGGTAAAGTTCATGCGCTTGGTTCGCCTCGCGATACAGCTTTGCGAAGCATACCGGAATTGAAGCAGTTTATGCGTAAAAAATCAAGCTATTTTTTGAGCAAATGATTCTCGCATGGGAATATATAGGGCATACTCAGCAACAGCCAACCAATTAGCAATTCGCTTTTCGCATGTGCTAAAACACCACTCAGGATGTGCATCATTTAGCAATTCAGCCATTTTGCGCTTAGTCATCCCCCGTCCTTCATACCGTTGCCGGAGGACACTAATCAATCCAGGATGCTCTGCCAGCACCTCACTTATGACTCTATCAATACATAACGCCTCTGCATCAGTACAATGCGCCAGCCAGGTCTTTTGCTTGCCATTGATCATCTCTCGCAAAAACGCTTCCAGCTCAGGTTTCTCTATTCCCGCTTTTTTCATCCTGCGCAGGGCTTCATTGACGGCTGTTTTCGTCAATTTTTTGGATGCCAGCAACTGGTTAAACATATTTCCCGTCTTACCGCCGCCAATATACGACCAGCGCCCCCACATGCGCAGTTTTCCCTGAATCCAGACACTTTCCAGCGTGGTGAGACGAAGGTGTTCCCCGCTTTTGCCTGTATTTGTTGGGTAAATCATAAATAACCTTCCTTTCTCCAGATTTCTTGTGTGCGAAAAACACCTTCTGCATGCATCAGGCGTAATTCTTCTTTGGTGTAATCGCTGGTTTTTACCCGCCCGTCGATTAAATCGTGGCATGAGCTACAGGCAATCGCTGCCTGCATATCGTGTGGTTTTGTCGCTGTTCCGCACGTCCCCGCCAGCCTGTAATGCGCCAGCACAGATGTTTCGGGATTGTGATTGCAGTAGCCAGGAATTCTGACGGTGCACATCTGCCCCCGCGCCGCTTTACGTAAATCCACCATTACGCAAACTCCAGTAACTGTGCGGCCACATTTTCGACTTCCTCCGGAGAGGAAAATTTACGGAACAGGATCCAGTTCCACAGCACATTCAGTACGGATTTATAAACCTGCTGAAACTCGGTATCGTCCATATTTGTAAACGCGATAGATCTTGCCCTGCGTCCACGGCTACCGTCCGGATAAAAATGCTCGGTGTAAAATCCGGCCTCAATAGTTACCCATTCACGGAAAGCATCAAATGACTTTAGCAATGCCGTATCACAGGTTCTGCGTATCGCAATGGTATTCAGATATTGTTCTGCGGCATCACTCAGGGCTGGCGTATGTTCCCGGCCGACCGAGTCACACAGATAATCAACGAAACCGGACACAAGTTTTCGTTCACGAGAGGTGATCGCCCCACCGACAGGAGTCCAATAATCGAATCCGAGTTGCAGGAGTTTGAAAAAACGCTTGTGAAATGCGTAGTTACGCACACGCTTAAAGTCTGCGTGTATCCACTCACCTATTTTGATTTGATGCAGAAAATCGCAACTCTCCGGCGTCGCCGGGAGAAGTAAACCAGAAGAGGTTTGTTTGACCAGTTGTATATGCGCCATTTCTCAATCTCTCGATGGCGCAGCGCAGCAGATGCCAGTTGTTCAGGCTGACGAATAAAGTATAAATAAACTGGCTATGGTGTAAAGCCCCACATAGCATGAACAAACACTACATATCAAATAGCTGGTACAAGGATAGAAATACGACATTTATTATTAAAAACGATTAGATAAATTACATTTTAATGTTATGCAAAAGTTCTTTTTTATCATAACATTTCAATAAAAGCATTACAGATGCAATCATCCCGTCATCATCAATTATTTAAGGTGGTTAAACATGGAAAATAACAAGTTCGCACATCTCGCTCCTTTTTTATCCGTAATCCTTTTCGCTTGTTGTTTTATATGGGCATTATTTTTATAAAGTAGCCACATGATAAGTTGCTGGAATCATATTTCCCACTCAAGTCATTAACATTTGATAAGATATATCTAAAAGGACGCCTTTACATTATTTATGTGTATATAATTTATTTATATACACAGTAAAGGTATCCTGGGAAAATATTTATCGTTAAAAAATACATCATAAATAATTAAGCTGAAATTTCAGAACACAACTAATACACACAATAAGGTTCAGTAACAATAATCTATGTGGACTACATCGAGATTTTTTGATTAAACTTTAATAACTTATTCCTAACACACAGAATGCATAAACTAAAAGTAAAACAAATAGTTATACGAAAAACAACCATATTTATTATATCTTCTCCTCTAATCAACATATCAATTATGTGTTTCATAACAGCTTGACATAACCCTCAAAAACACGCATTTATAATGCATGTTTTTGAGGAGGTGGTTATGACACACAAGAGAATTCCTAAAGATTGGGTAATCAAACGCTCAACTCCGTTCTTCACAAAAGAGAACGTACCTTCAGCGTTATTAACACATCATAATACAGCAGCAGGTGTTTTTGGGCAGTTGTGCGTAATGGAAGGCACTGTAACATATTATGGTTTTACTGATGAGAATGCTACTGAACCGGAGATAAAAGTAGTCATTAATGCTGGCGCTTTTGCAACAAGCCCACCACAATACTGGCACCGTGTTGAACTAAGCGATGATGCTCAGTTTAATATTAACTTTTGGGTCGCTCCAGACTTCTCGGGCGAAAAAGTCTATAGCACCAAAAAATAGATGATCATATTAAAAATGCTTTAACAGTCAGACCCGGCAGGGCTATCCCCGACGGGTCTCATTTTTGTAAATATATTGGTTCTACATTGACAGGAGACTTCAACCATAAGAAGTAATCTGAATACTTGAGCAATAAATTTACTTAAGATTAATGAGCGCACCTTGCCGGACAAAGATAAACCAAGGTAACACCTTTTTTCTAGCCAGTATGTAATCAATCAGAAAGCCGCTCCATAAGAACAATAGCAAGACAATAAATTGCCACCACAGCCGCAATAGCCAACGCACACTTGAGAACCAGCACGACAACCTCCTGTATTGGACGTGCACCTGCCCTGATAAATATGAGGCTGTCTCGTCAGTGATTCAATACAACTATTGGGTATAGTTTCTGTGATTTTGTTCTGTAGAAATGGAATACAACAACCAGTCACTACCAGCACTTCTTTAAATACGCCAAGTCCGACGGAAGCCAACATCTAGTCTGCTTTGAACGAGGAGCTAACTTTGGTGTATATAGAAACATAATCACTACAGGTAGTTCCGAAAAAATTTCTCTATCGTGATACTTGCTGGTTTTATTTTAATCTCTGTAATTTTTTACGCAGAGCATTAACTCGTCTCTGAACCCCTATTTTTGGATTAAAGCTCAAAGCTTTTTCATAGGCATCAAGAGCATCACTAAAGTTACCAAGTAAATCATTTGCTTCACCTTTGATGCGAAATGCGGCTGCAGCCCAGTCAGTTCGGTCTTTCGCTCCTTCATTAAGAGCCATTTCAATTGCTTTCAATGCTTTTTGAGCATTCTTCTCACTGGGATGTTCTCTTAAAAGCGCTCTCGCGGCCTCTACTTTAAGGTTGAAATTTCCTTTATATAGACAAGCATCTTTATACGCTTCCACGTCAATGGGAATACCGATGGCAGTGTATCTGAAGTATCCAATATTTTTGCATTTCACTTTCAGCGATCTTAGCTCCCCATTTTCATCGAGATCGAAGAAATAACTATCAGCCCATCCATACTCAGGTTTAATGGAAAATATTGTTGTTTTTGACCACAGATTTATTACCTCAAGGATATTTCCATCTTTACCGGGCGCTGCGGCTGTCTGAACCGATGCGTATTTACCACAATGAGAAATTCCGATATTATAGATATTTGCTTCATAATGACGTCTAAACTTTTCATTTCCTTCAACATCAATAGCAATCAAATCAGCTTGCAGCGCAGAACCAAATCCAGCGTCATGAACAATATAATCACCTGTGTCAGCGACAGCAGCATTAAATGGTCGGGCAATAGTTCTGAGCTTATGAAGGATACGAAAAGTTGGTTTATTAACTAAAACAACTGTTCCAAATCCACTTTCCCGGTGCCCTCCCCTTCCATTGCCATCAAAGTCACTACAGCCTACAACCCAATGTTTGTTTGCAGACAGATACGCCTGTCCAAAAAAATAAGGAGAATCAATAGTAAGCCAATCGTTTTCGATTGATATATTTCCGTTTTGTTTCTTGAGTTTAGGAGTTATGTTAGCTGTTAACTCATGCAAACTTGAAGGCGTCATTGTTTTTGCAGAAGTTATCCTGGAGGTAAGCAAATTGAATAGTTGTGAAATAAATCCCATTTATAAATACTCCTGAGTAGCTTTTTTAAAACGTTGGCACTTATATGGCCCTCCGTGGACAAAGTGGATCCAAAAATGTCCATTCTATCTAAGGCCAGACGAACGTTCTGGTTGAAAATCTGAGTATCGCTTCGTCGCTAATTCGCCGTTAGACATATTTAACCACTTTTAGCAAAAATATGCACATTTTTCATCCAAGAAAACAAAAAATCGCCATCCGCAACAATCTGCTTGTTTTCGTTAAATTTTGACAATCACGCCTTTTTCTTCTCGGCAGAGCTGAAAAATGCTAAAGTCGTATCTGGGTGGATTAATCGTATACATGGGAAAAGTAGATACGGAAGAAAGGGGAAAAGTAAAAGGTAGATGCAAAAGAAAGGTCCGCTTTGAGCGAGGAGCGGACTTGTTAATATCGAGCCTATCTCGTAATGATATAATTGAAGACATGTTGTAGGCCTAGCAGGATATCCATGACTCATCAAACTGTCAGTAAAACATCCCACTTACGCCTATGTTTTATTGATAGATTAACCAACTTTCCATACATTTACTGCTTGTTCCGACATCCATTTTTGAAAATCATTGACAGCCTCTAAATTCCATTCAGGATACTGTGTAATCTTAGCCGCTAATTTATACTTTGATTTTCCATATTCATTTTTCTTCACTTCAAATGAAGCTCTTTTTAGATTATCTTTATCCATCAAAACCATATTTCCTAACCTATCCTTTACGTCATTAACCCCCTCCCCAAACGAATTGCACCACCCTTTCTCTGGGTTAAATGGACAAATATGTTCGAGTGTAACTTTTTCATGATCGCAATTATTACCAAGATATTGTTCAATTTCAGCCAAGAGAAATCTAATTTTTTTGGCTGTTTGTCTACTTGGCATTCGATGAAATTCAAAAGCATTAAAGAACACGTTATCATCAGGATATAACCTCTTAAACTCCTCCCCATTTTTCACATTGCTAGCTCTCTTGTATTCCTTATTGGAGATCTTAATCGCAATTTGATTATACATGCTTTCTTGTTCACTTGGTGATAAATGACAAATAACATTGTATCTAATTGATAAAATATATAAATAACGAGTCAGGCTGACGAACTCATCTGGATTGAATTGATTAAAAGCTGATAGCAATACTGTTAATGGCTGTCTAATATTAAAGAGTCTAATGCCGTTCAGATAATGAATGGCCTTCTTGTATTTAGTATCTTGCTCTGCCCACCATGAATCATTCGGGTTAATCAATGATGCATAAATAGGTGCGGAATTTATCAGTGATCTTAAATAATCGTATGCTTCTTTAGGGGTTGTAATTACTTTTCTCATTGAAGTGTATAAATTATTTTTTGTGACCATTTTTCTATGAGAATTATGATGATACCTAATGTAATCAGAAACATTGCTTTCTCCCAACTGATCGATAATCTCCGACCATTGCTCATCTAACTCATCTAATTCCTCATCTCCGATTTTCTCATCCTTAGTTACTATCGAAAACAAATAGTTTTTTAAGAGATCTGGCGTGGATAACTGGACTCCTCTCGCATTTAAAGTTTCAAATACTTTGTATGCATTTAAATCATCTTGAACAACTATTTTTGTAAAAACCATACTCGAAGAAAAATCGGCAATAAACTGTGCGATCTCAGCGCCGGTATTACCGAACTCCTTCTTTTGGAAAAAATCAAAGCATTTCTTGAGTAGCTTATTTGTAGATGTAGTTCCACGAGTATTAGGAGCTTCTAAGTTTGAACAGATGCTTTGAAAATATCTTTTATTATTTCTATTTAAATCTAGCTTGCTAACCACCTTTAATGAAACGAAGTTTTTGTTACCCACAAATGTCTTTGTTATTGCATCAAGTCGCTCTGTGTTTTGTTCAACCTCCTCTCCTTTATCTATCAAGTTTTTAATGGCTTTCATGGCTGCTAGAACTATAATCGACAAGGTTACTAATCGTTGTTGACCATCAATGACCTCATGTTGATACTGTTCTTTTTGTTGAAGAACTATATATCCCATATAATGAAAACCTTCATCATCAAGTGCTGTAACATCACTCCAAAGGTCCTCCCATTGTTCTACATCCCAAGCATAGTCTCGCTGGAATCTAGGAACAATGTACTTATTTGACCCTCCAATTAATTCATTGAAGTTCTCATTTTTTGGTTCCATTAACATAAACTGTTTGGCCATATAATTGGAATCCTCTACTTTTTTAAAATTAATTTCATGCCTAAATTAAATGGGTTCTTGCATGATATATACTGCTAATAATTATCTTGACACTTCAGGGCCACTCTTTACCACCTTTACCGATAAAATAATACAGCATTTGTTTAAGTAATGTCCGCAGCTGGCACAAAGCAGGCAACCACACTAGTTCTACCCTGTGCCACAAAATGTCAATTTGCATCTGAACTAATGCACTTTAATCTCGTCACTTCAATAAATACCGAACATCCCCCTGATAAAACGACAATATGCGCTGCATAACTTCGCTCTTCCGGCACTCGCGACAGATTATGTTTAGGCGACTGTCGTAGCGACGTATTTCTCCGTCAGGTAATGACCAGATAAGGTCCGGATCAACCACAACCGGTTTCTTCAGCTTTGCCCTCGATAATTTTTTGCGGGCATTTTGCCAGTCTTTACGAGCCTGTTCAGACGGGAATAACCCGTAGCCAGAATTGTATACATCGCCACTGGCAACCAGCTCTCTGGCCAGAACGCTCATCAGATATCTTGTTGCCCCAGTTTTAGCTTCCAGTTGTCGTAACGTCTCGCGCCCACTCTGGCGTACGAGTTCAAGAACCTGCCCTTTAATTTTTTCCCGCTCTTCTTGTGTAAAAACTTTTGCCACAAGCCCTCCTGAAAATTACCTCATGACCAGAAATTAACACTTACCCCCTGAAGCCCGGCGGAATTTCGTTATCCGGTTCAGAAATATGATTCACACAACGCTGGTTGTTCGTGCCGCTTACCGGGAGCAACCAGGGGTTCTCAAAATTCCGGTCCGGTCCAAAAAACGTCGTCGCTCGCTGAACAAATTCCGTTCCCGTTTTCCCGGTAGCCGCCAAGTATCTTGCGTAACGCCTCACGCCATCCAGCATGGCCTCTGGTGGCACCCCCTCGCGTAATCTGGCCTTCCAGGCACTGAAAGCGGATTTCTTCGGGTTTGCCCCAGCACGCAACGGGTACTCCCGCCAGACCTGTTCGAACACATCCGGATAATCCACTCGTCCCACAGACTGCCCGGTGTTTTCCGGGACTACCCGATCGGCTTCCCGCTGAATGGCGGAATCGGCTTCAGGCTGCTGCAGTTGGTGTGATTGCTCCGCCCTTGCGGTCATCACCTGCTGCACAGCGCCCGAATCGGCTTTCAGCGCATACGCTGAATCGGCTTCCGGTGTCGTGCCTGCTGGCTGACCAAGATTGACGGTCTGAACATCCCCTGCCTGGTTCGTGGCGTTTTTTACGCCATGGACCATAGTGTTTTGATCTTCTTGATCTGTATCTTTATCTGTATCTTTATCTGTCGTGACTCGTCGTGACATGTGCGTGACATTTCGTGACGCGCCGTGACAATCGCCATTTTGTTCCCGCTTTCTTTCCCTCTCTCGCTGCGCCCTCTTGCGCTCTGCAGGAGATTTTGCGGTTTGCGAAATATTGCCGTTGTCCTCTTTAAGCACCTGGCGTTTTTCCCATCCAGTGATTAAATCACCATCAAGTACCCGCCCCTGCATCGTCTGCAAAATTGAATCAATTACCTCTTCTGTCACGTCGAGCGCACTTGCCAAATCTTCTGTCGTGACATCAATGTGACCTCGCGTGACATTTCGTGACGCGCTCACCAGGAGGTGGATATACACTGCCATCACTGTTGCAATTGGCTGTCCTGACACCCTGGCAATTGTTCGCCACTTAGGGTCATTTGGCATGTCATGCCATAATCTGAGCCAGGCGTTAGCCATACTCACCTCTTTTGATACCGAATCTTTTTACTCACAAATTGCCGGAAGTGATCCGGTATGAATATTGCGAGTCAATGCACAGCCACAATATTTCCTGCAGGGCCACCACGATTCATCTGGTTGAAACCAGCGATCGCCACTGCGACAAAATCATCAGCGTCTCTCACCAGTCGTTCCCGCGTCTCCACTAGTTCCCGAAAATAGGCTGAGCTATGGCTGCGCATTCGGGCCACCAGCAGAGGTGGCATTGCTTTTTCGATAGCTGGTAACAACGCCTGAATTTTTTCAACTGCATCAGGGGTGTCTTTCTCTACCCAGCGGAAAATTTTCTGGGTATTGCGAGCCAGGGCTTCCGGATGGCTGTCGTCATACAGTTCTGGGAACGTCATACCCAGTTCAAAATAAGCCCTGGTTATTTCAGCTGCCGGAACTTTTTCACCGTCCGGATGCGCCCAGGCATTCATCGCCATGCGGATGTGTTCATGCTTGATTTTCATGAATCAAGCTCCTAGAAAGTGGTTGTGTTAACATTTTGGTATCTTCCAGCTCGGGCCAAATATTCATCCAATCAAAAGGCCTTAGTTGCTGACGTGTAACTTCACCATTACTGGCTCGCTCAATAAGGACACATAACGATGCCCCTAACACTTGACCTTTACTCAATGCCTTTCTTAGATAACCGATGCTGGTACCACACTCGCATGCAAACATACGCTGTTCATCTGACGAAAGAGAATTGAGAAATAGGTAATGCTGCCAACTTACTGATTTAGTGTATGATGGTGATTTTAAGGTGCTTGCGTGGCTTCCATTTCCATCAGATGTCCTTCCTGCTCCGCTACTGAAGGCGTGGTGCGTAACGGCAAAAGCACTGCCGGACATCAGCGCTATCTCTGCTCTCATTGCCGTAAAACATGGCAACTACAGTTCACTTACACCGCCTCTCAGCCCGGTACGCACCAGAAAAT
>NZ_JAENDM010000028.1:0-53464 GCF_019375075.1 Escherichia sp. XD33 | reverse complement strand
GTGCCAACGGCCTGACCATTTTTCGGCGCAGGCGCATGCCACAGATCGGCAACCATATTTACGCAACGCAGGTCGATGGCTGCGGATTGCGGATATTCTTCTTTGTCGATCCAGTTTTTATTGATCGACAAATCCATCAATTTATGGACGTTTTCGTCGTCCCAGGTCTGGCAGAAAGTGGCCAGGTTCTGACGAGCGTTGCCATCAAGATATAATTCATCATTGATAATCTGGAATGCGACATCATCGCGCATTTCGTGCAGCGGAAATCGTTTTGACTCCGCGATAGTAGAAATGGCCTTTGCGCCAAAACGTGAATCGAGTAGTTCTGAGCGGAAATCCGTTAACAGCTTCTGGTCCATTTCGAACTCCTTAAATTTATTTGAAGGCAATAAAAAAGTAGGATTTATCCGCAATGGAAGCAAGGCATTACAGGCTTAATTTAAATAACAAAATCCTAAGCAGAAAAACGACTTTTTATAATATAAACATTTAACATGATAATATTAAAAACAGACTTTATTATCGTAATAAAAATCGCCCAAACATTCCTGTTCGGGCGATCAAATTAATTATTGTTTATCCTGCATATACGGCGTGTACACCCCGTTCAGACTGTGCAGGAAAGCTACGATATCATCCACATCCTCCTGCGGCAGCTCTTTGCCTACCTGATAGCGCAGCATCAGTTTCACCGCCCCGTCCAGCGTCGGCACGTCACCACGATGGAAGTACGGTGCCGTTAAAGCAACGTTACGTAAACCGGGTACTTTCTGACGCAATTTATCACGCTCTTCTTTAGTCACATTCATACGACCAATATCCGCCGCCGTAATTTCCCCAAAGTTAAAGTCTTTTTTCAGCCCCAACGGTTCAAAGGAACGTCCACCGAGAATAATACCACCATGACAAGTTGCACATTTATTATCTTTAAATAATTGATAGCCTTTTTTCTGTTGCGCCGTCAGCGCATTTTCATCTCCACGCAACCATTTATCAAATGGGGAATCCGGCGTAATTAATGTTTTCTCAAATTCAGCAATGGCATCAGTAATATTTTCGCCACTGAAACCTTGCGGATAGACGCCGAGGAACTGCGCTTTAAGCTGCGGATCTTTTTCCAGCTTAGCAATAATTTCGTCCCAGGATTTCGACGCCATTTCAATCGGGTTCAACGGCGGTCCACCAGCCTGATCCTGCAATGTTGCCGCACGACCATCCCAGAACTGCTCAACGTTAAATACTGAGTTAAATACCGTCGGCGCGTTAATCGGCCCAACTGCGCCACCAACACCAATCGATGTTTTTCTGCCATCGACGCCCCCCGCATTCAACGCATGGCAATGAGCGCATGAAATGGTGCTATCAGCCGATAAACGGGGATCGTGATACAGCGCAAAGCCCAACGCCACTTTTTGCGCATCGGTAGGCAGTTTTTGCGGGATGGGCTGCACCGGTTCATTGCGATGCTCCGGAGCAGTATCATTGCTGGCGTAATATTCCGCGCGCTGTTTTGCAATCCAGGCCAGTATTTCCGCCCGCTCTTCATCACTCACCTTACCCGCCCAGTGTAGCGCGGTATAACGCGTTGGTGGCATAGTTTCATACTGCATCACCCATTCAATCTTATTCAGATCGCTTTGCGAAACGGGTTTATCAGCCAGCAGTGCCGCACGCACGGCCTCGAGGTTAAAAGATTTATATCCAAGCTTAATGTCGTAATCCATCAACTGTTTCGCGCCAGGAATATAATAATAGGCGGGTAATTCTGCCGAAGGCGTGTGGCAATAGTCGCATCCTTTTTCGCGGAGAAAGCCTAAAACCTTATTATTTTCACTGACAGCAGATGCCTGAACATCGGCCTGTTTACTGCGTTTATTATCGTGGTACCACACATAACCAGATAACCCTAAATAGCAAATCGCGACGCCAGCCAGGCCGATCGCGGTAATACGTGAGACCATTTTCATTATTCTTCCCTCACGGTGGTGAGTTATTGTGACCCAGAAAATTTTCCAGAATGCTGCAAACGTCTCTGCGAGACAAAGCCATCATAAAAAACAGTGAGATACGCTTTTTGATAGGAATCAATCAATTACATGAATATAAACTATCAATAAGATAGCCTGTGCCTATTACCCAGATCAGGAATGGCATATCATGATTGCGGCGAGAGCAGGATTGAATGTTCTGAAAATGAAAAACAACACGAAATCCGTATTTTTATAAATTCCATGGATATTAGTGCGTTATATTTTTTGACAGGTTAATAAACGTGATCCACCGCACGCTTTGTCGCCCACCAGGCGGAGCGAATGACTACCCTTAAAGAAAAGCCCGATAATTAGCGACGAATTTCGGAGGTTGGATCCTTATGCTCAATCAGAAAATTCAAAACCCTAATCCAGACGAACTGATGATCGAAGTCGATCTCTGCTATGAGCTGGACCCGTATGAATTAAAACTGGATGAGATGATCGAGGCAGAACCGGAACCCGAGATGATTGAAGGGCTGCCCGCCTCTGATGCGCTGACGCCTGCCGATCGCTATCTCGAACTGTTCGAGCATGTTCAGTCGGCGAAAATTTTCCCCGACAGTAAAACCTTTCCCGACTGCGCACCCAAAATGGACCCGCTGGATATTTTAATCCGCTACCGTAAAGTGCGCCGTCATCGTGATTTTGACTTGCGCAAGTTTGTTGAAAATCACTTCTGGCTGCCGGAGGTCTACTCCAGCGAGTATGTATCGGACCCGCAAAATTCCCTGAAAGAGCATATCGACCAGCTGTGGCCGGTGCTAACCCGCGAACCACAGGATCACATTCCGTGGTCTTCTCTACTGGCGCTGCCGCAGTCATATATTGTCCCGGGCGGCCGTTTTAGCGAAACCTACTATTGGGACTCCTATTTCACCATGCTGGGGCTGGCGGAAAGTGGTCGGGAAGATTTGCTGAAATGCATGGCCGATAACTTCGCCTGGATGATCGAAAACTATGGTCACATCCCCAACGGCAACCGCACCTATTATTTGAGCCGATCGCAACCACCGGTTTTTGCGCTGATGGTGGAGTTGTTTGAAGAAGATGGTGTACGCGGTGCGCGCCGCTATCTCGACCACCTTAAAATGGAATATGCCTTCTGGATGGACGGTGCAGAATCGTTGATCCCTAATCAGGCCTATCGCCATGTTGTGCGGATGCCGGACGGATCGCTGCTCAACCGTTATTGGGACGATCGCGACACGCCGCGTGACGAATCCTGGCTTGAGGACGTTGAAACCGCGAAACATTCTGGTCGCCCGCCCAACGAGGTGTACCGCGATTTACGCGCGGGAGCGGCCTCAGGTTGGGATTACTCTTCCCGTTGGCTGCGTGATACTGGTCGTCTGGCGAGCATTCGTACCACCCAGTTCATCCCCATCGATCTGAATGCCTTCCTGTTTAAACTGGAGAGCGCCATCGCCAACATCTCGGCGCTGAAAGGCGAGAAAGAGACAGAAGCGCTGTTCCGCCAGAAGGCCAGTGCCCGTCGCGATGCGGTAAACCGTTACCTCTGGGATGATGAAAACGGCATCTACCGCGATTACGACTGGCGACGCGAACAACTGGCGCTGTTTTCCGCTGCCGCCATTGTGCCGCTCTATGTCGGCATGGCGAACCATGAACAGGCCGATCGTCTGGCAAACGCCGTACGCAGCCGGTTACTGACACCTGGCGGGATTCTGGCAAGCGAGTACGAAACCGGTGAACAGTGGGATAAACCCAATGGCTGGGCACCGTTACAATGGATGGCAATTCAGGGATTTAAAATGTATGGCGATGACCTTCTGGGTGATGAAATCGCGCGCAGCTGGCTGAAAACGGTGAATCAGTTCTATCTGGAACAGCACAAAATGATCGAGAAATACCATATTGCCGATGGTGTTCCCCGCGAAGGCGGCGGTGGCGAGTATCCGTTGCAGGATGGGTTTGGCTGGACTAACGGTGTGGTACGCCGTTTAATTGGTTTGTACGGCGAACCATAATATTTTTACAGCCAGCCGCTAACTTCCTGCTGGCTGTAAAATTATCTTCTTCAGGAGGAGATATTTAACATCATTGCCGCCTGGGTGCGATTTTTCACTTCCAGACGGCGATACAGGGATTCCAGATGCGCTTTTACCGTTCCGGTACTGATATTCAGCGCTCTGCCGATCTCCTTATTTGATTCGCCCGCCGCTAACATGGTTAAAATCTCCCGCTGGCGGGCGCTTAACGATTTGAGATCTTTAATGTCCTTTTCCGGCGTCGTCCGCCAGTCTCCAGGCAGAAACATCATCCCCATCGCCGCACTATTTACCGCCAACGCAAATGTCTCGACGGTTGAATCACGAGGCACAATGGCCAGCACATTAAAATGGATAACTTCCTGTAACCACCGTTTATTGCAATCCGTCGCCGTGATTAACACCTTAACCTCAGGAAACTGCACCACGGTTTTTTGCAACAACCAGTAGCAAAACTCACCATCCTGATCGCCATCGAGCATAACTAAGGCTTCAGGGTAACTTTCCAGCTTTTGCCATAACTCGTCTGCCTGACTGGCCCCCTGAATACTCACTCCTGGAATACGCTGCTGTAAACTGATTTTCATTCCATGAATAAATATTGACTGCCTGTCAAACATGACTATTTGCATAACTGAATCTCCACCTGAATACGTAAAAAAAGACTTAAGTAGTGGAAGGGTATTACCCGCGAGAAAAAATAAGAATTCGCCATTTGGCGGTGGCCATTCTACAGAGATGACGCGTAGAAAATAGTTACCGATATAAATAGTTACATCTAAACGCCTGAAATTACATGTCGAGGGCACTATTTAAAACAATTTTGAGGATTTCCTTATATTGGTGGTTAGTACGCATGCAATTAAAAATGAAACTCCGCGACCACAAGCAAAAATAACAAACGGCAATGAGACAAAAATAAGCACAAATAGCCAACACGTCCTCTATTCACTTTAAAGGGAATCGCTGAAAAATACGCTCTGTTTAGGGGGATTCACCTTTCTCAGAAAGCTATTCCGCCCTTTTCCTGCTGAGAAATCGCCACATTCGTCATGACAACATTGTGAAACCCGGCATTAGATGTTAGAAAAAACAATAAACAATGCGATATGCGCGTTACTGTTTCGCTGTGAATAACAATCGGTCAAAGAAATGGATAAAATTCACGCAATGCAGTTGTTCATCAAAGTCGCGGAGCTGGAAAGTTTTTCCCGCGCGGCGGATTTCTTTGCTTTGCCAAAAGGAAGTGTTTCGCGCCAGATACAGGCACTGGAACATCAACTTGGCACCCAGCTTCTCCAGCGCACCACGCGACGGGTCAAACTCACGCCAGAAGGCATGACCTATTATCAACGAGCAAAAGATGTGTTGAGTAATCTCAGCGAACTGGACGGTCTGTTTCAACAGGATGCCACCAGTATCAGCGGTAAATTACGCATCGACATCCCGCCAGGAATCGCGAAAAGCCTGTTACTGCCGCGCCTGTCGGAATTTCTCTATCTGCATCCGGGAATTGAGCTGGAACTGAGTAGCCATGACCGTCCGGTAGATATTCTTCATGATGGTTTTGATTGCGTGATACGCACTGGCGCGTTACCGGAAGATGGCGTTATCGCCCGTCCCCTCGGCAAACTGACCATGGTCAACTGTGCCAGTCCGCACTATCTGACGCGCTTTGGTTATCCGCAAAGCCCCGATGATCTGACTTCACACGCAATAGTGCGTTATACACCGCACCTGGGTGTACATCCGTTAGGTTTTGAGGTTGCCAGCGTTAATGGCGTCCAGTGGTTTAAGTCTGGCGGCATGTTGACGGTAAACAGTAGCGAAAACTATCTCACCGCCGGTCTTGCCGGTCTGGGGATTATTCAGATCCCGCGCATTGCCGTGCGCGAAGCCCTGCGTGCCGGGCGGCTTATTGAAGTGTTGCCAGGCTACCGTGCCGAGCCGCTCTCCCTTTCGCTGGTTTACCCGCAGCGTCGGGAGCTTTCCCGGCGTGTAAACCTGTTTATGCAGTGGCTGGCTGGCGTAATGAAAGAGCACCTGGACTGACCGACTATACTTTTTAAGAATGACCACGACAGAAGGACAAAAGAGCGGATGACGCAGGAAAACGAGATCAAACGTCCCACCCAGGATCTGGAGCACGAGCCGATTAAGCAGTTGGATAATAGCGAGAAAGGCGGCAAAGTTAGCCAGGCGCTGGAAACCGTCACCACCACTGCCGAAAAAGTCCAACGCCAACCGGTTATTGCGCACCTGATTCGTGCGACAGAACGCTTTAACGATCGGCTGGGTAACCAGTTTGGTGCGGCTATCACCTATTTCTCATTTTTGTCGATGATCCCGATTTTGATGGTGTCGTTTGCCGCAGGGGGCTTTGTGCTGGCCTCCCATCCGATGTTGCTACAGGATATCTTCGACAAAATTCTGCAAAACATCAGCGATCCGACGCTAGCCGCCACGTTGAAAAACACCATCAACACCGCCGTTCAGCAGCGTACGACTGTAGGGCTTGTCGGCCTGGCGGTGGCACTTTATTCCGGCATCAACTGGATGGGTAACCTGCGTGAAGCGATTCGTGCCCAGTCGCGCGATGTCTGGGAACGCTCGCCGCAAGATCAGGAGAAGTTCTGGGTAAAATATCTGCGTGATTTTATTTCGCTGATTGGTTTGTTGATTGCGCTGATTGTGACGCTTTCGATCACCTCGGTTGCCGGTTCGGCGCAGCAAATGATTATTAGCGCCCTGCACCTGAACAGCATTGAGTGGCTGAAACCGACGTGGCGATTGATTGGCCTGGCGATTTCCATCTTCGCCAACTATCTGCTTTTCTTCTGGATCTTCTGGCGGTTGCCGCGCCACCGTCCGCGCAAAAAAGCCCTGATTCGCGGAACATTTCTGGCTGCTATTGGTTTTGAAGTGATTAAAATCGTGATGACCTACACCCTGCCATCGTTGATGAAATCCCCCTCTGGCGCAGCATTTGGTTCCGTGCTGGGGCTGATGGCATTTTTCTACTTCTTCGCCCGTTTGACGCTGTTTTGCGCGGCGTGGATTGCCACCGCCGAATATAAAGACGACCCGCGAATGCCGGGGAAAACGCAGCCTTAAAATAGGCCGGATGCGGCGTAAACGCCTTATCCGGCATACGATTTTATTCGGCCTGGCTCCCCGTAGGCCGGATAAGATGCGCCAGCATCGCATCCGGCTATAATGCGCACATAACCTCTTGAAACTCGTCCCCAGAGCCTCTTCAGCCATCTATTTGGGAGCAAACAATTTCATTCCAACTCATAACCCCAGCATATAAATCCAGTTGGTAACTTTTATTTAACCTGAAACCAGTTTTATCCACTATTTATAAAATTATGTGAAGCATTTCATAGAAGAAAAATCACTGGCCTAAACATTATCCCCTTTTTGCCTGATTTTTGACCATTTCCGCGATTTGTTACACATTGAAATATCACTTTTGCTGTGCGTAATATGGCTATTCGTTAGCCAAAAAATAAGAAAAGATTATGCAAGCAACAGCCACAACACTCGACCACGAGCAAGAATACACGCCGATCAACTCGCGTAATAAAGTCCTTGTCGCCTCTCTCATTGGCACAGCCATTGAGTTCTTCGACTTTTACATTTACGCCACTGCGGCCGTTATTGTGTTTCCGCATATCTTCTTCCCGCAGGGCGATCCTACGGCAGCAACGCTACAGTCGCTCGCCACCTTCGCCATCGCCTTCGTCGCGCGCCCCATTGGCTCTGCCGTTTTTGGTCATTTTGGCGATCGCGTTGGGCGTAAAGCGACGCTGGTCGCCTCGTTGCTAACGATGGGGATTTCGACCGTGGTGATTGGTCTGCTGCCGGGCTATGCCACGATTGGTATTTTCGCCCCGCTGCTGCTGGCGCTGGCTCGATTTGGTCAGGGTCTGGGCTTAGGCGGTGAATGGGGCGGCGCGGCGCTGCTGGCGACTGAAAACGCCCCACCGCGCAAACGTGCACTGTATGGCTCCTTTCCGCAGCTGGGCGCACCGATTGGCTTCTTCTTTGCCAATGGCACTTTCTTGCTGCTTTCCTGGCTACTGACCGACGAGCAGTTTATGAGCTGGGGCTGGCGTGTGCCATTTATCTTCTCGGCGGTGCTGGTCATTATCGGCCTGTATGTTCGCGTGTCGCTGCATGAGTCGCCGGTGTTTGAGAAAGTCGCTAAAGCGAAAAAACAGGTGAAGATCCCGCTGGGTACGCTGCTGACCAAACATGTTCGCGTAACCGTACTGGGTACGTTCATTATGCTGGCAACCTATACGCTGTTTTACATCATGACGGTCTACTCTATGACCTTTAGTACCGCCGCCGCGCCAGTTGGGCTTGGCCTGCCGCGTAACGAAGTGTTGTGGATGTTGATGATGGCAGTTATTGGTTTTGGCGTGATGGTGCCAGTCGCTGGATTACTGGCTGATGCCTTTGGTCGCCGTAAAAGCATGGTAATCATCACCACGCTGATCATCCTGTTCGCGCTGTTCGCCTTTAACCCACTGCTCGGTTCTGGCAACCCGATTCTGGTTTTTGCCTTCCTGCTGCTGGGGTTAAGTCTGATGGGTCTGACCTTCGGGCCAATGGGTGCGCTGTTACCAGAGCTGTTTCCGACAGAAGTGCGTTACACCGGAGCATCGTTCTCTTACAACGTAGCGTCGATTCTCGGGGCTTCCGTTGCGCCATATATCGCAGCCTGGTTGCAGACTAACTACGGGCTAGGTGCGGTGGGGTTATATCTGGCGGCGATGGCTGGCTTGACGTTAATCGCCCTGCTGCTGACCCATGAGACGCGACATCAGTCGTTGTAATAAGAGTGAAAAGCCTGATGCGCTACGCTTATCAGGCCTGAATTTCCATACAATATATTGAATTCGCAAGGATTTGTAGGCCGGATAAGGCGTTCACGCCGCATCCGGCATGAACAAAGCACACTTTGCCAACAATCTAAATCTGTTTAATTGCCGGATGTCAGACATCCGGCAATTATCATCACTTCTTCATCTGCGACAAAATCGTCCGACACTGATTAGCCTCCCCTTCGGAAGGTGAGATCAGTGCCAGTAACGCCGCCGCCGGTGTTACCAGCGTTGCCAGTGCCGCAGCAACAGCACCACGGGCAATCAGCGGTCCGGCTTTCACCCCAGCCTGCGGATTTTTAAACGTCCCCCGCACATACAGCGGCGAACGCAGTGTGATAATCCGAATTCCTTTACTCTCCGGATCAATAGTCAAATCCAGCTGTTCCGAAGCAAAACTTGCCGTGCCGGTAACATTAATCAACGCGTTCTCAGTATCGAAAGCAAAAATCTGCGGGCGCGCCACGCCGTTGGCAATATTCAGATTCGCCGCCGCGCAGTTCACCCGCACCTCATCATCACCAAATATCGCACCGACAATGTAGTTGCCGACATTCAGCCCAACAATCTCCATCAGGTTGCGGCTCACCAGCCCGTCATTCATCAACAGTTTCAGGTTGCCGTTACTGTTGCCTAAAAGTGCCGCCACCGAGTTACCGCTACCGCGTAGTTCCGCGTCACCGTTCATTTCCCCCAGCGTCTTCTGCATCAGTTCCACATCGGGCATCAGTTCTTTCAGTTTCAGTCGACGAGCCTGAATATCTGCCCGCCCCTGCATCGGCTTTTTATCGCCTTCCAGATGAATATTCGCCGCAATGCTGCCGCCCGCCATGCCAAATTTCAGCGGTTGCAGGCGCAGGTCAGCATTTTTGAGGATGATATGAGTAGAAAGATCGCTAATCGGCAGGCTACTGCCATGCTCAATGCGCCGCCCTTTGAAGCGAACATCGGCATCCATAACGTCCCATTTATCGGTTTCGAAGCGGTCATAAGGCAGCACTTTGCCCGCAGGCTGAACGCTTTTTTCGCCCTTCTTCTGTTCAGACCGTTTCGACTTTTCTGCCCCTTTCCCGGAATCAACGCCAATCAACGGTCCCAGGTCCGCCAGCCGCAATTGCCGCGACTCGACATCACCTTCCAGTTTTGGTCGTGGCTTTCCGGTGGTGTAGACCAGAGAACCGTGGATATCGCTATCACCAATTCGCCCATTAAAACCGCGATAATCAAAGACCGACGATTTTTCAGTGTCGATTTTCGCTACCAGCCGACCATCCGTTTCAAACGGCGGGGTATCGGGCAGCAGAACGCCCGTCAGTTCATAGAGATCACCCTGTGAATCGCCAGAAAATTTAAGCCGTAAATCGACACCGCCCATCTTCATTGGGTCATTCACGACGCCATCAAAAGCAACACGGGTGTTACCAGAGCGGAAATCAGCCTGTACCGGAAACGGCGTCCCTTCGCCACGCAGCGCCAGCATACCGCCTATTTTTCCCGTACCCGTGAGCGGTTCACCGTTATATCGTCCCTGCGCCTTCAGGCCAAAAACGTAATCGCCCACCTTTTCTTTATCCGCTTTACCTTTCGATCCAGTAACTTCGCTGAACGGCAGCGGCTTGCCTAAGGGATCAACAAAAATCTCCAGATCCGCTTTGCTTACTTTGTCATCAATGGCGATCCGCCCTTGATCGAAAAGAATATTATCCAGCCGAAACGACCATGCCGACGGCTTTGCATTCGCGTCTTTGTTATCATCGTTGGCAAGATTAAACGTCCAGTTATTGTTCTTTTCAGAGAGGCGAATCAGGCGCGCGTCGGGCTTTTCGAGCTTGATCCACGGCAGTCAGACCGTTTTGGTCAGCGGGGCCAGCGTTGCCTCTACGCGTGGCAAATGCACCATCGTGACTTCGGGAATATCCGGTGGATTGCCAAGAATGATGTCTTCCGCGTGTACATGGGGCCACGGCACCCAGCTGCGCCAGCCAGTTTCTTGTTTTTGCCGCTCCCACACCACGCCCAGATCGCCACGGATAGCGAACGGACGATTCAACTCCGCAGAGACTTTCTGGTTGATAGTCGGTTTGAGTCGATTCCAGTCAAAAGTTGCAATCAAAATGATCGCCACGACAATCAACAACAAGAAAGCCCCTGAAATCGCAGCGGTTATTTTGCCTGCCTTGCTCATCGTTCGCTTCCTCATATTCTTCCTGTGCCAGTCCTAAAGATAGTCCAGCCAGGCGGAAAATGAGGCAGCTTATAGCGCCAGAACCGCCGTATTCAGCGTTTCTATCGGTGCCGGGCGTGAAAGAAACCAGCCTTGTGCGGCGAATGCGGGCGAGTTCTGAACATCACGCCACTCTTCCGGCGTTTCTACGCCCTCGACAATCACCCCGCGACAATAGCGATTCATTAGATGTAAAAGCTGAGAAAAGAGTGTGCGTCCTTCCGGCGACTGACGCAGCATCACAAACAGTTCTCGCGCGATTTTGATGTAGTCATAACGCACTTCACTTAGCGCAGAGAAATTTGCCATCCCGGTACCAAAATCATCCAGCCACAGCGGGCCAAATTCACACATCGAGGCAAAGGTTGAATCTTTCGGCAGACGGATATGCTCCACCAGTTCGAAACGCAGCCAGGGAAGACGCTCAATCTGGCGCAGGATTTTTGGTTGCTGACGCAGGGCGATGAGCGTAGGGCCATCAATATTGACCGATGCCAGCAGGCCGTGCTCTATAAAGAAGTCGGCTTTTTGCGCCAGCAAATCAATCTGCTCTTTCACAACCTCCATCCGATGGCTGACGGTGATTTCAGTAAAATAGCGATCCGGCGGCAGGCGTTGCGAAGGGTTCAAGGGATGCGTGACCACCGTTAATAGCTCCACGGCCATTAACCGCCCGCATGTTTGATAGATCGGCTGCCAGGTGTAAGCACGCTCACACTGCAACCAAAAACGCCGTTCCTGCAAGCTCTCGATGCTTGCTTCAGGGTTGCTTATTCGCTGGATAACCTGCCTTATCATCAAAGATGTCCTGTGTTTAAAAGTGATGCTGCCCGGACTCGACAAAGATTATCGGCGCGTAAGGGCAGAACTTTACCGCCTGGCCGGGGTAAATTTCCTCACTCCACAACGGAATCTTTCAGGAATACGTTCTGGCTCAAAAAAATAATGGAACACTGTTTTAATATGGTTGACCAGCAAACCACCACAGCGCAAACTAACGCTAATTTTTTACAGATCAGGTTCACGACTATGTCCAAAAAGATTGCCGTGATTGGCGAATGCATGATTGAGCTTTCCGAGAAAGGCGCGGACGTTAAGCGCGGTTTCGGCGGCGATACCCTGAACACTTCCGTCTATATCGCCCGTCAGGTCGATCCTGCGGCATTAACCGTTCATTACGTAACGGCGCTGGGAACGGACAGTTTTAGCCAGCAGATGCTGGACGCCTGGCACGGCGAGAACGTTGATACTTCCCTGACCCAACGGATGGAAAACCGTCTGCCGGGCCTTTACTACATTGAAACCGACAGCACCGGCGAGCGTACGTTCTACTACTGGCGGAACGAAGCCGCCGCCAAATTCTGGCTGGAGAGTGAGCAGTCTGCGGCGATTTGCGAAGAGCTGGCGAATTTCGATTATCTCTACCTGAGCGGGATTAGCCTGGCGATCTTAAGCCCGACCAGCCGCGAAAAGCTGCTTTCCCTGCTGCGCGAATGCCGCGCCAACGGCGGAAAAGTGATTTTCGACAATAACTATCGTCCGCGCCTGTGGGCCAGCAAAGAAGAGACACAGCAGGTGTACCAACAAATGCTGGAATGCACGGATATCGCCTTCCTGACGCTGGACGACGAAGACGCGCTGTGGGGTCAACAGCCGGTGGAAGACGTCATTGCGCGCACCCATAACGCGGGCGTGAAAGAAGTGGTGGTGAAACGCGGGGCGGATTCTTGCCTGGTGTCCATTGCTGGCGAAGGGTTAGTGGATGTTCCGGCGGTGAAACTGCCGAAAGAAAAAGTGATCGATACCACCGCAGCTGGCGACTCTTTCAGTGCCGGTTATCTGGCGGTACGTCTGACAGGCGGCAGCGCGGAAGACGCGGCGAAACGTGGGCACCTGACCGCAAGTACCGTTATTCAGTATCGCGGCGCGATTATCCCGCGTGAGGCGATGCCAGCGTAAACGCAGCATATGCAAAAGGCTGGATAAAGTGTTACCCCTCTATCCAGCTCATCCATAAATACCTGATGGTTGTGCTAACTCATCACCATCAGGCATTACTGTGCAGGTGGAATATCCGTCACTTCAGGATGTACGTCATCCGTGGCGACAGAGGTGGTCGCAGCGGCGGTAGATGGGGCCATGATTTGATCCCAGACCGCCTGCAACGCTTTCATGTTAAATTCCGGCTCGCCTTTCGGCTGCAGCAGTATTAACGCCATATCATTCGACAACTGTTGACGCAGATCCTGATTTAACATCTCTACCGTCAGGCTATTAAGGAAATCCTGCCGCAGTTTCTGATATTGCTCCGGCGCGATATCGACAACCTGATTTTGCAACGAACGCATCCGCTGACCCATCAGAATATCGGTATCAGCTCGTGCATAGGCGGCAAACAGTTTCTGCAGCTCCAGTTTCTTTTGCGCCACTAACGCATTGAACTCTTCTTCCGGCAGACCTTTATCGCGAACCTTCGCCAGTTCACGCGCCACCAGATTAAGGTTGCTGTTCAGCTTGTCGTTTGGTGATTCGATGTTGATGGCACACTGCGCACGCAGATACAGCACACGGCAGTCAAATCCAAGACCGATGTCTTTGCTGTTACTGGCACTTAACGCTTGCTGAACATGCCAGAACAGCGCCTCGCGGGCCAGGTCCGCACGCCAGTAGCGCAGCAGTGCGGCTGATTCACGAATCGGCTGCCACGGCGTATCCCACATGATAGATAACCGGTCCTGACGCACCGCGTCAGTCATAATACTCACCGCTTCCGCACGCAGCGGAGAAAGCGTCGGCACCGGAGCTGGCGTTTCACGTTTGCCTTTCAGTTCGCCAAACGTTTTGTTTATTTGGTCGACAACCGAGCGCGCATCCACGTTTCCCACCACCAGTAGCGTCATTGCATCCGGGGTGTACCATTTCTGATAGAAATCTTTAATTTTTTCCGCTTCAACGGGTTGTTTCAGCGGATCGGCAGGATCGTGACCTAACAAGGTTGACCCTTTCAGACGATAGCGCCACCAGCCCTCTTTAGTATCGGCAGGCCAGGTTGCCACCATGTCCTGACTTTGCAGCGCGTGGTTGATGGTTTCTGGTGTGATGGTCAATTTGCCAGTGGCATTTGCCAGATAAGAGAGCGCTTCTTTCAGCAAATCGTTACGGTTATTGGGCAAACTCAGATTAAACAGCGTGGTGTCATAAGAGACAATTACCGGCGGCATCGGGCGTTTAGGGTCGATCCCCTGCTGCCACAATGAACGCGCCTGTGCTGCGTCAAGGCCACCGCTTTGCGTTAGCGCAATACGAGGGATGGCGTGACTGTAACCGCTCTGTTGTGTACTTTCGGCGAGCGAACCGGTATTAACCAGCAGGCGAATTTCAACACGATCGCTGGGACGCTGGGGGGTGGTCAGCACTTGCCACTGTAAACCGTTGGAAAGCGTCCCCTGTTGCCATGCTGGATCAGGCTGGAGCGCATCTGCCTGCACATAGCCAGCAGTGGCCATCATCAGCAAACCGCCCGCTAAAAGTCGAATTTTTGTGCCCTGCATGTGAACCCCTGATCAACTATCCTGGTAATAAAAAACTGCCCGTTGTCGGTCAGTCTAAATGACGTTAAAAACACTTCGTGTTAGACCGCAAGAACATGAAAATGTCACGGAAGAAGTGAAATAAACCTGAACTCACCCAGGTGGTAAGTTCAGGCACAGGGGTCAATTATGCGCAAACACCCGCACTCGGGGAAGGGAGTGCGGGCATAAGTGATGAGATTAAGAGGATAATTCGTGCGTTTTGCCATCCGGCGCACGATTATTCAGCACATCGTCCAGTTTTTTGTGGTCCAGTTCTTTCACCCACTTAGCAACGACAATGGTCGCTACGCCGTTACCGACCAGGTTAGTCAGCGCACGAGCTTCTGACATAAAGCGGTCGATACCGAGGATCAGCGCCAGACCCGCTACCGGCAAATGGCCCACCGCAGAGAGCGTCGCCGCCAGCACGATAAAGCCACTACCCGTTACCCCTGCCGCCCCTTTAGAAGAAAGCAGCAACACGATTAACAGCGTGATTTGGTGGACGATATCCATCTGACTGTTAGTGGCCTGGGCGATAAACACCGCCGCCATTGTCAGGTATATCGATGTGCCATCAAGGTTAAACGAGTAGCCTGTCGGGATGACCAGCCCCACCACCGATTTACGGCAGCCGAGTTTCTCCATCTTGTCGAGCATACGCGGCAGCGCCGACTCGGAAGATGAAGTCCCCAGTACAATCAGCAGTTCTTCACGGATGTAGCGGATAAATTTGAAGATACTGAAACCAGTCGCTTTAGCGATTGAACCCAATACCAGCACCACAAACAGGATACAGGTAATGTAGAAACAGATAATCAGCTGCCCCAGTTGCACCAGTGTGCCGACGCCGTATTTACCGATGGTAAACGCCATTGCCCCGAACGCACCAATAGGTGCCAGACGCATGATCATATTGATGATGCCGAAGATGACCTGCGAGAAACTTTCGATGACGTTAAAAATCAGTTGGCCTTTGCTGCCCAGACGGTGGAGCGCAAAACCAAACAGTACGGCAAACAGCAGCACCTGCAGAATGTTACCGCTGGCAAATGCGCCAATGACGCTCGCCGGGATGACATCCATAATGAAGGCGACAATGCCCTGGTCTTTCGCCTGATCGGCGTAAACCGCTACCGCTTTCGCATCAAGCGTTGCCGGATCGACGTTCATTCCGGCACCAGGCTGCACGACGTTAACGATGATAAGACCAATAATCAGCGCGATGGTACTGACAATTTCAAAGTAAAGCAGTGCGACTGCGCCGGTACGACCGACCGCCTTCATGCTTTCCATGCCCGCAATGCCCGTTACGACGGTACAAAAGATGACAGGAGCGATGATCATCTTAATGAGCTTAACGAAGCCGTCGCCAAGCGGTTTCATTTGCTCGCCTATTTCAGGATAGAAATGGCCAAGGAGAATACCAATGGCTATCGCTGTCAGGACCTGAAAGTAAAGGCTTTTAAACAGAGAGGTTTTCATAGGGTGTCCTTTAGTAAAACCACAGGTCTTGTAAGGTTATGGGGTACCTGCGGCCTTAAAATAACACCCAGACAACATCACAGAAATGTACCTGGATCATAATTGAAACAAAAAGGTTAAAAAGTTTGAGCTGGCTCGCACAAACCAGCACTTTTTAAAGTTTTGTAATCAGTTTGGGGTAGCTACTTTTCTTCCAGGTAACTCTCTTCGAAGATTTCAATAGGGAGTGGGCGAGCAAAAAGGAAGCCCTGGGCAATACCAACGCCCGCTTTTGCCAGCCAGTCGCGTTGTGCTTCAGTCTCCACGCCTTCGGCAATCATTTGTAAGTTCAGGCTCTGCGCCAGCATGATAATTGCAGCAATCATGCTGCTATCTCCCGGCAAGCCTTCAACAAACATTTTGTCGATTTTCAGTACGTCGATTGGCAACGATTTCATATGCTGCAGCTGACGCAGCCCTGCGTAGCCCATGCCGAAATCATCCAGCGCCACCCGAACTCCGGCATTGCGCAGCGGACGGAGGATTGCCACCGCAGCATGAGGGTCGTCAATACGTCGGCTTTCTGTCACTTCCAGAATCAGTGTTCCCGGCTGAATGCGATAGCGGGTTAACAGTTCCAGCATATCCGCCACCATATTCGGGTGCATCAGTTGCAGCGCAGAGAGGTTTACCGACAAGGGCAGCATAATGCCGCGCTCTTGCCAGGCTGCAAGCAATCGACAGGACTCTTCCAGCACCCAGTGACCGACGGTAACCATCAGCCCACAGCACTCAATGCGATCGATTAAGCCATCCGGCAGGTCCCAACTGCCATCCGGTTGCTGGATACGCAGTAACACTTCCGCACTGACCAGTTTTCCGCTGGTCATCTCGACCTGTGGCTGTAACCAAATAGCAAACTGATGATTTTCCAGTGCATTAAGGATATCGCTCTCTTCCGTCAACCGCTTCTGGGCGGCTTCCATCTGCTGCGGATCAAAGAACTGAATCTGATTCTTGCCTTTATGGCGAGCGGTAAATGCCGCAGAAATAGCGCGACTGTAAAGCTGTTCGGCGGTGAGATCGCCGTAGAACATCGCCACGCCAATGCTACAGTGCGGACGGAGTTGAATACGTTCAATCGGCAGGCGCTCGCTCATGATAGTGAGCACTTGCTGACCTAAGGTGATTGCGTGCCACGGTTCCTGTACACCGTTGGCAATGACAGCAAAGTCATAACCGCTAATCTGCGCGAGGATCATACGTGGCGACAGTACCGATTTGAGTTTTTCCACCAGCGTCAGCAGCAGAATTTCTCGTTGCGCCTCTTTCAGCACGCCCGCAGTATCACGCAGGGTTTCACAGGTGATGATCATCAGCGCGGTGGTTTGTTTACGCGCGACAACCTGCTCCAGCATCTCCATCAGCAAGGCTTTGTTCGGCAAATCCGACACCGGGAAGCGCATCGCATTTTCGTTCTGTTCTTCATAATGGCGCTGCAGCAATTGCTGGTTGAGGTTGTAACTGCGCACCAACATACCGATTTCATCGTCCTGATGCAGACGCGGTAATGCCAGTTGGTGACCAACAAGCTCCTTGGCTGGGATGGCGTTAAGTTCGCGAGCAATATTGCGTAACGGATGCAAAATCAGGCGGTTAATGCACCAGCTGATGGCGACGGTCAGGATAAGCGACAAAAGTAAGTAAATGGTCACTAACGTTGAGAGGGTGCTCATCACGAACTTATACATACGGAAGGAATCCGCCTGTAGTACCAGATAGGCAATTGGCTGCGGGTTTGCCGGACGTTCGAGCGAGTAAACGCCCAGCGAGATTTGAACCGGTAGCTCAAACAGGCGAGTAACCATTACCGGCACCGGGCGCTCTGGAATAAAACTTTTACGCAGCGCCTGGAACTGGTTAGGCAGCACTACATCGGCACGGCTGACCACGCCTGCCGGTTTAATGCTGGCAAGAATAGCTTCCGCTTCGGGAATATCGCCTTTCAAAATAGCTGAAGATAAGGGTTCGCGGACAGAGCGAGCAATGCTTTCCAGTTGCGTAGCCGTGTTATAGCGATTCTGCTGGACCAGATGGAACAGCAAAACGGTGCAAAAAATAAAAACGAACACCAGGACAACGGCTGCCACCATTGCCATCTGCTTGATTGTTAACGAGCGACTTACGCGCAAATTGTCTCCCCCCGGAAATCCCAGATTGCCGCCCGAGTATACCCGATCGCAGCGGCATTAAGAGAGGCGCTATCTGAAAACTTACCAGTCGGCGTAAGGTATCAGCGGCTGCGGCGGTAAATCCATGTCACCCTGCCATCCGGCGGCGGAATAACGTACGTAGAGCAGGAAATGGCTGGGTGCGTAATCTTTCGCCTGCTGGATATCAATTGCCGTGCCAACAAACCAGTTGGAAGTAACACGTCGTTCAAGTAATGCCCGCGCCGTGTAGCCGAAGCCCTGACTGCTGCCGCCATCGTTGGATTGCCGCGCAGCTTCTTCCTGCCAGTCGGTCGGGATCAGATTCATCAGCGGATAACGCGGCATGGTTTTGGTGCGTGAATGCGACCACGAGCCAGACGCACCCAGCTCCCACGACCAGTTTTCCGTGCGCTCCCGCCACATCACCGGTATGGCAAACGACAGGTATTCCTGCGGACTGTAGTAACCGCCCTGACCGAGTGAGTAGCCACTCAGATCTTTGTCGTAATGCCAGATCATGTTGTTCAGGCCGATTGTGACGCGGCGATTGTTCTGGTTAATGACCTTATAGTAATAGCCCGTCATCCAGCGCACGCGCCAGTTATCTTCGACATTTTTACCGGTTAACTGGTCGCCACTAAGCGATGCCCAGACGCCGTTTGCTTCACCTTTATCGTAGCTCAGGCTTAGCCCCACGCCGTCCGCACGCACACCGCCCCATTTTTTCCCGGTATTACTCGGGGAGTCTTTTTGCCCACCAAAGGCCAGCAAAGAACTGGAGATGGGCCGACGGTGGGCGTTAACGGTGTAACCCAGCGGCCCGATATCATCGCTGTAACTGATGCCGCCGACCACATCCACCACGTTGAAGCCCATCGGCGTGGTGCCGATATCCCAGCTCCAGACGTCATTTCGCCAGCCGACCGCCACGCTGGCACCGGAATCCGACTGGCTGCGGTTGCCGCTACAGTCCTGTAATGTACAGGTGCCCCAGTTGTCATCCCATTTGCCATCGGCATTCGTGGAGAAACTGCCGACGTTCATATTGACGAAATCACTGCGAAAGAACATCCGCCCGTCAGAATACGGCGCGTCCACCTGCAACATAGTGGTGTGCGCTTTCAGATCGGAGTAACCACCGGTGCCGCTCGATCCCCAATAATCATGCTCAAGGGTGACGTTAAGATCCTGCTGGCGATAGAGGTCCGCCGCATCGCTGCGCACGCCGCGTTTCAGCCAGTCATCTTTCTCGTCGTTACGGGTCAGTCGGGTAAAGGTGTCGTTATCCTGCGGACGCGTCGTAGTCACACCGGATGCGACCATAGCGTCTTTGTAGGTTTCCAGCGCCTGCTTTGGATCGCCCGCCTGCGCTTCAAACTTCGCACCGTCGCGCAGCACCATCGCGCTTTCCATCGACGGTGGCTGAGATTTTGCCTGCGGGATCAACTTATTAAACGTCTGCTGCGCCGCTGCGGTATCTCCAAGCTGCGCCTGTGCCAGCGCCACGCGCCGCTGTGTGTTCAGCGAGGCGTTATCGGTAGCGGGCAGTTTCGCCAGCTGGCTACGTGCTGCCGCTGTGTCACCGGCAGCAATATCCACTTCCGTCAGCCCCAGAATGGCATCGGCGTTAGTTGGCTCCCGCGTCAGGACATTCTGATATGCAGCGCGGGCGGCGGTGTAATCACGTCGCTGCTGCGCCCAGTCAGCCAGCGTGAGGTCAATACGCGTGGAGGGCGGTTGCTGGCGCAGCATCGCTTCCGCTTCAGCTTCTTTGCCGCTTTCTCGCAGGCGATTAGCGGTTTCCAGCACCTGATCGCTTTGCAGGCGATTAACCAGCTCCTGAATATTGTTGTTCCACTGCGCGCGCGGCAGGCTGTTGATATGCGCCAGCGCCGCTCTGTCCTGGTCATGACCAGAGAGATACAGCCCGTAAGCGTAAACCTGCTCCGGGTCATTCGGCTTCTGCTGCGCCAGATTGCGCATTAACGTATCAGCCTGGCTGCGTTGTCCGGCCTGCCAGAGATCCTGCGAAAGTCGGTAAGTAATCCATACGCTGCCGGGGTCCAGCGCCAGTCGTTGCCGCTGAAGTGCTGCCGCCTGCGCCCATTTGCCCTGGTTTTCCAGTGCCTCTGCCTGCTGTGCCAGACGGTCGTTTTGCAGGCTGCGTTCGATATCATCAATGCTGCGCCGCTGGCTGGCAGAGAGCGAGGCGATAAACGCTTCAGCTTTTTCTGGCGACTGCTGGCGATAAATATTCGCCAGCCCGCGCACGGCGTTAGTGTTGCCGCTGTCCATCCGCAGGGTCTGCTGATAATAGCGTTCAGCGGCGGGGTAATCTTTGCGCGCCATCGCCACATCGCCCAGCCCCAGCACTGCATAACTGTCGGTGTTATCGACATTACGCGCCTGCTGGAACAGGCGTTCTGCCCGGTCAGGATTATTGGCTTTCAGCGCAGCATCGCCCTGCTGGATCGCCAGCCAGTAGCGGTTTACTTTCAGCAGACTGTTCCATTTGTCGTTGTTGCTGCTGTGCGGGTCCAGTGCGAGGGCTTTTTCCAGATTCGCCACTGCATTGGCGCGATCGCCTTTCTGTGAATATGCCTGGCCCAGCGCCCCCAGAGCCTCACTGTCTTTCGGGTTCGCCCGCACTGCCTGTTGTAGTTCGGGAATGGCTTTACCCGCCATACCAGAGTCCACCGCCGCTAAACCTTGCGCACGAGCGCGGAAAGCAGGGTCGGCCAGCTGTTTTTGCTGTTCTGCCAGTTGCGATTGTGCAGCCGCCACGCTATCGCCATCGCTAAAGATCGAAAGATATTTTTTCAGCGCCGACACACTGGCATCGCTGACGGGCATGTCTTTAATCTGCCCGTACCAGATTTTAGAGGCCCCCTCGCGTCCGGCGTTCGATTTCGCCATTTGTTCCAGAACGGCAAAGCCTTCGTCACGCCGATCGCTACTAAACAGCAATAGCGCCAGATTGTTTTGCAGGCCCGTGTTGCCCGGTGCATCCGCATTGATGCGTTTTAACTGATTGATCGCTTCGCCACGGCGAGCCGGAATTTTCGCCACCGTACTCCAGTACTCGACAGCAATGTCACCTTCCGGCGGCGCACCGTTGAACAGTTTGTTGTAACTCGCCACAGCTTCTTCCGCATGACCGGTAGTCGCCTGCAATCTTGCCTGTTGCAGTGCCTGACGACCATCCGGCGTGGAAAGTAGCATCGTAGTCCGCGACGATTTATACGCATTTGAACTCGGCGCTAACTGAGACAGCCGATCGAGCTGTTTTTGCGCGCCATCAATATCGCCCTGACGTAACAAAGAACGGAAACGGGCGGCAACGACGTCCGGGTTATTCGGATCAATAAGTTCCAGCCGATATAACGACTGTTGCACCAGATCTTCACGATGGGTCGCTTCACCTAACCGAACTTGCTCCAGCAACTGTTGCTGAGCGGTTGGTGCTGCCTCGACCATCGGCATGACGGCCAGACCGAGGGAAAGTGTGAATATGTTTAGTGTGAATTTACGCATTCCTGGCCCCAGTCAGGTAATAACTCACCTTTTGTCGAGAAGCGGAAACGGTGTTGATCCCAGCCTTGTCCAAACAGGGTCAGCACATAGTTGTAATAGGCATCGCTGCCGGGAAAGTTATCGGCCACGCGCTGGCGCTGAACGGCCTGCGCATCGCGGTTTTGTAAAAAAGGCAGCATGGCGGCAGAAAAACCGACCGGTCCTTTACCCTGCGCTTTCCCCGTAGCCACATCCACTTTTTCCGGCGGATAACCGTTTTTCTCAGTGAATGTCGCCATCGGTTTAAACCGGTTGAGCATCCGCGCTTTTTGCGGATCGCTGTCAGGCATCATGCCTACCCACATGTAAACGCGGATAGCGTCGTAGCTGCTGATCAATGTTTTTTCGGCTTTTAGCTGCCAGCCTTTGTCTTTCTCATAGCGCACCCAGTCTGGCGAAAAGCCTTTCGGGGCGGTTTCCAGCAATAAACGTTGATTGGTTTCGCGCAGCGTAGTCCACGGCGCGCCAAAGCGGGTGAAATACTGCGCCAGCGTCGGCGGCAGGTAGCTGGGGTTAAAACGCCAGCTGTTATCCTCAGCAAAACCCACTTTGCCCGGTAACAACATGGAACCCAGCCCAGGCACCGTCACCACTTCCTCCCGCGCGATACGTTTTAGCAACGCGCTGCCGATGTCGGTATAACGCTGCTCTTTCCACAAACGCCCCGCCTCCAGCAATGACCAGGCCATCCAGACATCACCATCGGAGGCCGAATTGCTGTCCAGCACTTCCCACTTACTGTTCTCTTTCTTGCCCCACAGCCAGGCGGGCAAACCTTCTTTTAAAGAACCCTGAGCGAGATTGTTCTGCGTCCAGTCGAGAATATTATCGAAAGCTGCACGGTCGTTAGCCGCCAGGGCAAAGAACATACCGTAACTTTGCCCTTCGGAGGTGGTGATTTTGCGCGCGTCGCTGGGGTCGATGACGCGCCCTTCCTGACTGATGTAATCCTTTTTAAACTGCTCCCAGGCAGGCCAGGTACAGGCTGCCTGAACACTAAAGGCAGCCAGCAGCAGCATCGTCACGATTCCACTACGCAACACATTCATCTTCAATTACTCGTTATCCGGGTTAAGACGACGACGACTAATAATTCGCAGCAGACGCCACAGTACCCATGCCAGCAATATCACACTGATAGCCGCCAGCACCGCCAGCAGAATCGGATGGTTTGCCAGCGCATACCACACGCGCTCGAACCACGGCAGATGACCTACGTAATAAACGTCGCCAACACGTAGGCTGTTGATACCGGACTCGCGGATCACCGCGACCGAACCGAACATGGTGGCGCGTTTGCCGCTATCGTTCACCGCATCGTTAAGCATTTCATAACCGCGTGGGCTATCTGCCAACAGCGCAATCACGCTGCGCTGGTCGTTATACGGCGACTGGAAGCCAATCACCGCCGCCATCGCACCGGAAGAGGTCAGCGTTGACCGGGTTTCTGCCGCGCGATCGCTCTCGTCCGGCACAATGCCGGGGAACGGGGTCTGGCGCATCGGTGTTTTCACCCAGCTTTCGGTCGCCTGCACCAATAGGTCGATCTGCTTATCGTCTTTCAGTTTGTCCGGGATACCACCGATGATCATGATGTCGGCATCTTTGCCCTGAATGGTGCTGCCATCATCGGTCACCGTCAGATTAATCGCCGGGAAGCCCGTCTGTGCGCCGATAAAACCAACAGTATTCAGCAACGTTTCCATCTGTGCTTCGTTAGGCGCTTTCGGCATCACGGTGATGGTTTGCGACAGATCCGCCATCCGGCTGAATGGGAAGCCCGCGTTAGCAAAGGCGCGTAGATCCGGCATCGGGATGAAGTGGTAATACTTCGAGAAGTCGATGGTGGAGTCGTCACCAATCACCACATGATTCTGCACCGGCTGGAAGGTAATACAGTTATCCACCGAACCGCCCGGCATCGGGTTCATATACTCAAAGTCGAAGCGCAGCTGGTTGGTCGCGCCCAGTTTCAGCGCCGGAATAGAGACATCTGTTTTGCCATCCAGCAAACCTTGTAATACCGGAATCCGCAGCAGCAGGCGGTTCGCCTCCTGTTTGCTGCTCAGGTTGAAGGATTGCAGGAACTGGTTATTCAGGCTGATATCCATCCGCGAACTGTCTTTCACCGGCGGCATGGTGTAGCGGTAATTAATATCCATATCAATGCCGGTACTGCGCATCAGGTAGAGATCCGGCGGCAGGTTTAGCGAAACGTTAATCGCTGCTGGCTCAAGACCGCTGGATTGTAACTGTTCTTCATAGGTTTTCAGTTCGCCAAATGTGACCGGACGATCGGTACGTACCCAGTTCGGCGCATCGTACGGCTTACGCGGTAGCAGCGGTTTCACTTCATTCACTACCACGCTTTCACCACGGAACAGAATGTTACCCTGAGCGATACCTTTCGCTGCCTGCAACAGGTCTTTGTCGTCACGACCAAACACCACCAGCAGTTTGACGTAAGGATTCTGCGGATGGTTAATCATCTCAATCACCGGGGCTTTTACCGCCGGATGATCGCGCAGGAAGTCCGGCCGTTTGTCGTTGGTTGCAAAGACAATGGCATTACGATCCGGCAGTTGGTTATAGAGCACCGGGAAGTTCTGCCCACGCCAGCCAGAACGCGAACCAAACCACGAGGCGACAATGGCAGAGGCTTGTTGCAGCCCAACATCCGGCGCACCCGCAAAGACCATCGGCAAGGTGTTAGTACGGTTATCGCGCGGGTCAAAGAATGGCACCGGGAAGTGTGACAGGTCATTCTTCACATTCAGGGTCTGATAGGTCAGATCCAGTCCACTGCTCCGCCCAACATCCAGCCAAAGCGTGGTGCTGGCCGGGTTTTCGCACACGTCCTGATAATGGCCGACAAACTCCAGCCGTACACGGTTGAAGTCGGTAATAAACAGTGGGTTAATGGGCATTTGCGCCAGCGTTTTTTTACCCAACTGTTCTTTGGTCACTGGCAGCACGCCCATCAGTTCATCATTGAGATAAACCTTTAACTGCGACTGGACAGGCAGTAACGATGGCGATGGGGTGTATTCGAGGTTGAGCATCGCCTTCGTCACCACTTCATCGCTGCGCATACCAAACTCAATGCTGCCGTTCGGGTTAATGCCACGTAGCACCATGCTGCCCGGCGGCGGTGCAATTTGCGCAAAGGTCAGCTTCACATCACGCGAAGGACCGTTCTGCGCCACGACTGGCGCATCAGCGCCCTGCACGCCCGGCATCACTTGCCCCACCTGCGGATTTTGTTCCGTCTGGGCGGCTACAGCTGGCTCAGCATTGATCAGTGGTTGCGTTGCTGGCGTCGCCTGCGTCATGAAAGAGGGGAACGCACTCATCCCCATAGCCACTGCACAAATCCAGAATAGTTTTCTTTTCATCGCGTTATCATCATTGTTGAGCCAAAGCCTGATCCGATGGTTGTGCCGTTTCGCTCCGCTCCGGGCGGCGCGGAATAAACGATACAACCCAGGAAACCAGAGAAGTCAGCACACGGAATATGCCCTTCACCGAAGAAGGCGCAAACTCCGCCAGATGGCGGTAGCCACGGAAGCCGAGCTTCAGAATATCCAGCAGACTTTCCAGCGGCTTATCTTCCGGGTAGCTGTCCTGCCAGAGCGCCCATGTATCCGCACGGGCAAACGTACACTGCACAAAATCGATATGTTGCTGGGTGGTGAGCGGCATTAATTTCAGCCCAACTTCATTACCCATCACGCGCGCCACCTGGGTCGGGAAGACGTATTCCTGCTGACCGCGTTTAAGCAACAGATTCACTTTCTGCCCTTCCAGAATCTGCGCCTGACCGTTGATCTTGATCCCCAAACCACCGTCGGAGAAATCCTGAACGGTACACGAGAAGAGGTGACCATCTTCGCGGGCAATTGCCGCGGGCATCGTCATCTCCACGCGGTGCGATCGGCGTACCTGTTTGCTTTCTACCGATACCGCAACTGCGCCGCCAAGAACAATCAGGTTGTAGAACACCCACACCATACTGACGACCACGGTGAGCATCTCGGTTGGCGGGCCATAGAAGTAGCGCCAGATGCCTACCGCAACGCCCACCAGGTTGAGCAGGACAAGGAAGATGTAGGGCCGCGAGATCACCCAGTCGACGTACTCTTCTTCCACCAGTCCACCTTTGGCGGTGACGTTAAATTTGCCTTTGTGCGGGTTAATCAGCGCCACCAGCGTCGGTGGTGCGATATACCACGCCAGCACCGTTTCGTAGATTTCACTCCAGAAAGAGTGGCGATATTTGCCCTGGATCTTGGAGTTGGTCAGGCTGGCATGGATCATATGCGGCAGCACGAATAGGGCGATCATCAACGCTGGCGCATAGATGATGTAGGCATGAAGCAGCAGGAACGCCAGCGGCGCAGTCAGGAAGATCAGCCGTGGAATGCCCGACAAGAAGTGGAACATGGCGTTGACGTAACATAGCCGCTGAGCAAACTTCAGCCCTTTACCGGTGAGCGGGTTATCGAGACGGAAGATTTGTACCATCCCGCGCGCCCAGCGAATACGCTGACCGATATGCGCCGACAGACTTTCGGTCGCCAGCCCCGCCGCCTGCGGAATACGCATATACGCGGAGGTATAGCCACGACGGTGCAACCGCAGAGAAGTATGCGCATCTTCAGTCACGGTTTCGACAGCAATGCCGCCAATTTCATCCAGCGGCTTACGACGAATCACCGCACAGGAACCGCAGAAGAAAGTGGCGTCCCACATATCGTTGCCATCCTGCACCAGACCATAGAACAGCGTGCCTTCGTTCGGCGTTTTACGGAAACGCCCCAGGTTGCGTTCAAACGGGTCCGGTGAGAAGAAGTGGTGCGGCGTCTGCATCATCGCCAGCTGTTTTTCTTTCAGGAACCAGCCCATGGTCATTTGCAAGAACGATCGCGTTGGTACGTGGTCGCAGTCGAAAATCGACACGAACTCGCCTTTGGCATATTTCAGCGCATTGTTGATGTTGCCTGCTTTCGCATGTTCATGAGTGGTGCGGGCGATATATTTCACCCCCACGTTTTGCGCAAACTGGCGAAACTCTTCCCTGCCGCCGTCATCAAGGATCCAGATATTCAGCTTATCTTTCGGCCAGTCGATACCCAGCGAGGCGTAAATGGTATTTTTCACCACGTTGAGATCTTCGTTGTAAGTCGGGACAAAGATATCCACCGACGGCCACAGCGACATATCTTTCGGCAATGGCACCGGCTGACGATTCAGCGGCCATACTACCTGGAAGTAGCCGAGCACCAGCACAATCCACGCGTACGTTTCAGCGAAGAGCAGAATAAGCCCGCACACCAGGCTGACCGGATCGTCCCAGTTCAGCGTAGAGGTGTAACGCCACCAGATATAACGGCAAGAAACGGTCAGCGACAGCACAATCAACATTAGCGCCGAGAAGCGCCCCGGCATCCGCCGTACGATCAGCGCTACCCCCCACAGCAGCATCAGGAAGATAAACTGCGCCAGCGGGTTAAACGGCTGAGTAACGCAGATTAACGCCAGAATCAGCGAGAAGGTGACGATGATACCGAGGATCAACCGCCGCGCCCCGGCACTCAAATGACCGAGCTCTTTTTTCTCATCAAGATGCTGTGTTTTATGGCTAACGCGCTCAGGCAGCTCGTTCATCCATTGATGGTAACGTCCACGAATATTCTGCAGACCTGAAAATGCCCGCCTGCGCGGTTTCGGCGTTTCTTTGCGCGATGCACCGATCAGTAACCAGCATGTTTGAATGAGATAACGGACCGGGTCCAGCGGACGCGGACGCGAGGCGTTGATATGCGGATACAGGTTTTTATGTTCTGCGCGAATACGCTGCCAGCGCGGGTGCTCCAGCGGAATAAAAATCCAGGCCAGGATCATCCAGAAACAGCCGAGCGTCGCGCTGAAAGCCGACGCACCGTGACGACGATAATCGCGATAACGCCCGATCAGCCGCGCGTTGACCGGCGGGATTAGCAACCACCGGGTCAGGATACTCATGATTTACTCCCGACTGGCGTTTTCAGCCCGGAATAGTTCAACAGGCACCAGTTCGCCAGCGTCAGTATCTCTTCAGCCGCCAGCGCATCACTGCGATATTCACCTACTGGTTGCTTAGCCGCCAGGCATTCAGCCATCGCTTCATCACGATGAATGAGCATCGGCAGTAATCGGCGCTGGCTTTGCAACCAAAGCTGGTAAATATCGTCCTGAACCTGACTGCCAATACGGAAGTCATTAATCAAAATATGTGCGCCATCCGGCAGCGCTTGCTGATGCAGTCGGATATGGCAGTTGGCATCCACATTGACGATTGCCAGCGAATGATCGCACAAACTCAGCAGCTGGTGGGTTATCTGCGAGGCATCACGCGGTAAGTCGATTAAAATCCACTGGTAACGCCCGCTGGCTTTTAGTTGCTGTAAGCCGGAGCAAATATCGCTCAGCCGGGTTTGCCAGTGCTGTGGATTTTCTTGTTCTTCAATGGATAACTGACCAAAAGGCAGCAAATCGAGCTGCGAGGTGTAGCGCAACCCAGCGTCACGCCAGTCCTGGCCATCCAGCATCGCTCTGGCCCAGCCCTGACGGTGGGTAAAATCAACATTAAATGACAGGCGCAACAAGTTGTCGGGGCAGGCATCGACCACCAGAACATTTTCTCCCAACATTTGTAATGACCAGGCTAATGCGGCGGTGATGGTTGTTGTCCCCACGCCTCCCCGCACCCCCTGCAATCCCAGTACGGCCATTCACCAATCCCCTACTTTTGTTGCGCAAACTCTGCCAGCAACGGCCAGCGTTTTAATGCCGCGGCCAACTGTTCGCGTTGGGAAATATCGGCATAATCAATATCAGGCAGTGAAAATGCCTGCTTTAACGCCACAATATCATTCTGGAAGATATAGCCTATCGCGGGATCAGGCAGAGTATCTGGTTCATTGTTATTCATATTGCTTGATCCCTATGAAATAACCGTACCGTTCATGAGACAATTCTAACCGTGAGCATTTCGCCGGTTTATTGTTTACGGCGAGACGGGAATTTGCTCACTTTTTGACTTTCCGTTACGCAACAGAAAAAGTTAAAAACGAAAAGACTAAAATCACACGTCTTGTGACCTTCTAAATTGATTCACATGCTAAATCTGATAAGTTTTAATTTCAATGGTAGGTTTATTTCTTAGCTTTCGCTAGTAAACTGATAATCAGACAAAATGGTGACATGAGGGACATTGTGGACCCTGTATTCTCTATCGGTATCTCATCATTATGGGATGAGCTGCGACATATGCCAGCAGGCGGCGTCTGGTGGTTTAACGTCGATCGCCATGAAGATGCTATCAGTCTGGCGAATCAAACAATTGCATCCCAGGCTGAAACCGCACACGTCGCGGTCATTAGCATGGACAGCGATCCGGCGAAAATCTTTCAATTAGATGATTCTCAAGGGCCGGAAAAAATAAAATTATTTTCTATGCTAAATCATGAAAAAGGTCTATACTATTTCGCCCGTGATTTGCAGTGTTCTATTGATCCCCATAATTACCTTTTTATTCTTGTTTGCGCAAATAACGCATGGCAAAACATTCCTGCCGAGCGGCTGCGCTCATGGTTGGATAAAATGAATAAATGGAGCAGGTTAAACCATTGTTCGCTTTTGGTAATTAATCCCGGAAATAATAACGATAAACAATTTTCATTGTTGCTTGAGGAATACCGTTCACTTTTTGGTCTTGCCAGTTTGCGTTTTCAGGGTGACCAACATTTGCTGGATATTGCCTTCTGGTGCAACGAAAAAGGGGTCAGCGCCCGTCAGCAGCTTAGCGTTCAGCAACAAAATGGTATCTGGACATTAGTTCAAAGCGAAGAGGCGGAGATCCAACCACGCAGCGACGAAAAACGCATTCTGAGTAATGTTGCTGTACTGGAAGGTGCGCCGCCGCTATCGGAACACTGGCAACTGTTCAACAATAACGAAGTCCTGTTCAATGAAGCCCGTACCGCTCAGGCGGCGACGGTGGTCTTTTCTTTACAGCAAAATGCGCAAATCGAGCCACTGGCCCGCAGCATTCATACCCTGCGTCGCCAGCGCGGTAGTGCGATGAAAATCCTCGTGCGGGAAAATACCGCTAGCCTGCGCGCCACCGATGAACGTTTGTTATTGGCCTGCGGTGCAAATATGGTTATTCCGTGGAATGCGCCACTCTCCCGTTGTCTGACGATGATCGAAAGCGTGCAAGGGCAGAAGTTTAGTCGCTATGTGCCGGAAGATATCACTACCTTGCTGTCAATGACCCAGCCGCTCAAACTGCGTGGTTTCCAGAAGTGGGATGTGTTCTGTAATGCCGTCAACAACATGATGAATAACCCTCTATTACCTGCCCACGGTAAAGGCGTTCTGGTTGCCCTACGTCCGGTACCGGGTATCCGCGTTGAACAAGCCCTGACACTGTGTCGCCCTAATCGCACCGGCGATATCATGACCATTGGCGGTAATCGGCTGGTGCTGTTTCTCTCATTCTGTCGGATTAACGATCTGGATACCGCGTTGAATCATATTTTCCCATTGCCTACTGGCGACATTTTCTCAAACCGTATGGTCTGGTTTGAAGATGATCAAATCAGTGCCGAGCTGGTGCAGATGCGCCTGCTTGCCCCAGAACAATGGGGCATGCCGCTGCCTTTAACGCAAAGTTCTAAACCGGTCATCAATGCCGAGCACAATGGTCGCCACTGGCGACGAATACCAGAACCCATGCGACTGTTAGATGATGCTGTGGAGCGCTCATCATGATGACCATCAGCGATATCATTGAAATTATTGTCGTTTGCGCACTGATATTTTTCCCGCTGGGCTATCTGGCGCGGCACTCTTTGCGACGCATTCGCGACACCTTACGTTTGTTCTTTGCTAAACCTCGTTATGTTAAACCGGCCGGGACGTTACGCCGCACGGAAAAAGCCAGGGCAACCAAAAAATGACTCAATTTACGCAAAATACCGCCATGCCTTCTTCCCTCTGGCAATACTGGCGCGGCCTTTCCGGCTGGAACTTCTATTTTCTGGTTAAGTTCGGCCTGTTGTGGGCGGGATATCTTAACTTCCATCCGCTCCTCAATTTGGTGTTTGCCGCGTTTCTGCTGATGCCCATTCCGCGCTACAGCCTGCATCGCTTGCGCCACTGGATTGCCCTGCCGATCGGCTTTGCTTTGTTCTGGCATGACACCTGGTTGCCTGCCCCGGAAAGCATAATGAGCCAGGGTTCGCAGGTGGCGGGGTTCAGTACCGATTATTTAATCGACCTTGTCACACGCTTTATTAACTGGCAGATGATTGGGGCCATTTTTGTTTTATTAGTGGCCTGGTTATTCCTGTCACAATGGATTCGCATTACCGTTTTTGTGGTTGCCATACTGCTATGGCTGAACGTACTTACCCTGGCGGGACCAAGTTTCTCCTTGTGGCCAGCCGGACAACCGACGACCACTGTAACAACGACGGGTGGTAACGCAGCGGCAACCGTTGCGGCGACGGGTGGCGCACCGGTAGTGGGTGATATGCCCGCACAAACTGCACCGCCAACAACGGCGAACCTTAACGCCTGGCTGAATAATTTCTATAACGCGGAGGCGAAACGTAAATCGACCTTCCCGTCTTCGCTGCCCGCTGATGCTCAGCCATTTGAACTACTGGTGATTAACATCTGTTCGCTTTCCTGGTCGGATATAGAAGCCGCCGGGTTGATGTCGCATCCACTGTGGTCGCATTTCGATATTGAGTTCAAGAACTTTAACTCCGCCACCTCCTACGGTGGCCCGGCGGCGATCCGTTTACTGCGCGCCAGCTGCGGGCAGACTTCGCACACTAATCTGTATCAACCGGCAAATAACGACTGCTATCTGTTTGATAACCTTTCGAAACTGGGCTTTACCCAGCACCTGATGATGGGACATAACGGCCAGTTCGGCGGTTTTTTGAAAGAAGTTCGCGAAAATGGCGGCATGCAGAGCGAATTGATGGATCAAACAAATCTGCCGGTTATTTTGCTGGGCTTTGATGGTTCGCCGGTTTATGACGATACCGCTGTGCTTAACCGCTGGCTGGACGTTACCGAAAAAGATAAAAACAGCCGTAGTGCCACGTTCTACAACACGCTTCCACTGCATGACGGCAACCATTATCCGGGGGTCAGCAAAACAGCGGATTACAAAGCGCGGGCGCAGAAATTCTTTGATGAACTGGACGCCTTCTTTACTGAACTTGAGAAATCGGGTCGTAAAGTGATGGTGGTCGTGGTGCCGGAACACGGCGGCGCGCTGAAGGGCGACAGAATGCAGGTATCTGGCCTACGTGATATCCCTAGCCCGTCTATCACCGACGTCCCCGTTGGGGTGAAATTCTTCGGCATGAAGGCACCGCATCAGGGGGCACCGATTGTCATCGAACAACCGAGCAGCTTCCTGGCTATCTCCGATCTGGTGGTTCGCGTTCTCGATGGCAAGATTTTCACCGAAGACAATGTTGACTGGAAAAAACTCACCAGTGGGTTGCCACAAACAGCACCGGTCTCCGAGAACTCAAATGCAGTAGTTATTCAATACCAGGATAAACCGTACGTTCGCCTGAACGGCGGCGACTGGGTGCCTTACCCGCAGTAAGAACGAAAAAGGCCGCAGAGTTTCCCCCCTGCGGCCTGGTCCGGGCGCAAATTGCCATTACGGCAGCCTGACGCCCGCATGACACGTTACTTCCGCTTGTTCAGCCAGTTCACGATCATACTGGCAAGAATGCCAGCAATGACCGGAGCCGCTAAATCATGCAAGAAGGCCATGCCCAGCTCTGCGAACGTCATATAGCCGCCTGTGTTGTAATGACAACGTTTCGCGGCTATTCTTGAGTGGTCTAGAGTCAAGATTAGCCCCCGTGGTGTTGTCAGGTGCATACCTGCAACGTGCGGGGGTTTTCTCTCTCCAGCAACCAATGCCACCAGGGATAAAGCCCCCGCAACATTGCGCCTCACCGGAACCTTTCCGGCTTGCCGCTGATTCTACGATTGCTTTTTACTGTCAGCACCCGGCAATCTTCCTCATTGCGCGATGCCTTCCAGCTTAATTTCTTTATTTGCAATAGTTGCAGTTCATATCCGGGCTGACTCCAGACTGGTAGTGAAATGCGCAATTTTGTAGAATTGCGCCTCCTCGCGACCTCCCCAGTGAATCTGTTGCCTCATTTTTTACATACTGCGTATTCGACTTCTCCACCTGTTGCGCAAGAGAAACTGGGTTTATTCATTTTTGCGAGGCCGACTTCTTTCTGGACAGGACTTTATGCAGCACAACACACTATCGAAACACAATCAGAAATTGCCGTTTACACGCTACGACTTCGGCTGGGTTTTATTATGCATAGGCATGGCGATTGGTGCCGGAACCGTGCTGATGCCAGTACAAATTGGCTTGAAGGGAATTTGGGTATTTATTACCGCAGCGATCATTGCTTATCCTGCCACCTGGGTAGTGCAGGACATTTATTTAAAAACCCTTTCTGAAAGCGATTCCTGTAATGACTACACCGATATTATCAGTCATTACCTGGGGAAGAACTGGGGAATTTTCCTCGGGGTTATCTACTTTTTGATGATTATCCACGGGATTTTTATCTACTCTCTCTCCGTGGTTTTCGACAGCGCCTCGTACCTGAAAACCTTCGGTTTAACCGATGCCGATCTTTCACAATCTCTACTTTATAAAGTCGCTATTTTCGCCGTACTGGTGGCGATTGCGTCTGGTGGTGAACGATTACTGTTTAAGATTTCCGGGCCAATGGTGGTGGTCAAAGTAGGGATTATTGTCGTGTTCGGTTTTGCGATGATCCCGCACTGGAATTTCGCCAATATAACCGCCTTCCCGCAAGCCTCCGTCTTTTTCCGCGATGTCTTGCTTACCATTCCATTTTGCTTCTTTTCTGCAGTATTTATTCAGGTACTTAACCCAATGAATATTGCCTATCGTAAACGGGAAGCGGATAAAGTACTGGCAACCCGGCTCGCGCTGCGTACCCACCGAATTAGTTATATCACGCTCATCGCGGTGATCCTGTTTTTTGCCTTTTCGTTTACCTTCTCAATTAGCCACGAAGAAGCCGTTTCTGCCTTTGAACAAAATATCTCAGCACTGGCGCTGGCCGCGCAGGTGATCCCTGGGCATATCATTCATATCACCTCTACGGTGCTTAATATCTTTGCCGTACTGACCGCATTCTTTGGCATTTATCTCGGTTTCCACGAGGCCATTAAAGGCATTATTCTCAATCTGTTAAGCCGAATTATTGATACCAAGAAAATTAACTCACGCGTGCTGACTCTGGCGATCTGCGCTTTTATCGTCATTACGTTGACGATTTGGGTTTCGTTTCGTGTATCGGTGCTGGTGTTCTTTCAGTTGGGAAGCCCGTTATATGGTATTGTGTCGTGCCTCATTCCGTTTTTCCTGATCTATAAAGTCGCACAACTGGAAAAACTTCGCGGATTTAAAGCCTGGCTGATTCTGCTGTACGGCATTTTGCTATGCTTGTCGCCACTGTTGAAGCTGATTGAGTAAACCGGAGCGCATGGCCCCGGTTTTGTGAGTTAACGCTGCGGATTTTCATCCTGATCAACCGCAAAACAAGCTACCAGTTGACCGCCGTAGTCTTTTAGCTGCGGCTGCAACTGGGTGCAGGGGCCGAAGCGCCGACGACAGCGGGCGTTGAAGGCGCAACCCGGCGGTGGATTCAGTGGGCTTGGTAGTTCACCGCTGAGCTTGATGCGCTCGCGGCGATCGTCCGGGTTCAGGCGCGGCGTCGCGGAAAGTAGCGCCTGAGTGTACGGATGGCGCGGGTTATTGAAGATTTGGTCTTTCGTTCCCTTCTCCACGCAGCGGCCCAGGTACATCACCATCACTTCATCAGCAATGTGCTCCACCACCGACAGGTCGTGGGAGATAAAGACATAAGACAGCCCCAACTCCTGCTGCAAATCCATCATCAGATTCAGCACCTGCGCGCGCACTGAAACATCCAGCGCGGAAACCGGTTCATCGGCAATCACCACATCCGGGTCGAGCATCAGACCACGGGCGATGGCGATACGCTGACGCTGACCGCCGGAGAACATATGCGGATAGCGGTCATAGTGCTCGGTTTTCAGGCCGACTTTCGCCATCATCGACAGGGCTTTTTCCCGACGCTGTTCTTTGCTTAAGCTGGTGTTGATCAGCAGCGGCTCTTCAAGAATTTGCCCGACTTTTTTACGCGGATTCAGCGAACCGTAAGGGTTCTGGAAGACGATCTGGATTTTCTGCCGACGCAGCTTCTGCGCCTGCGGATCGTGCTTAAGCAGATCCTGCCCCTGGTAATACAGCTCGCCACCGGTGGGCATTTCAATCATCGTCAGCAACCGACCGAGGGTCGATTTACCGCAGCCAGATTCGCCCACTACTGCCAGCGTTTTGCCACGTTCAAGGTTAAACGAAACGCCATCCAGCGCTTTAACCAGACGTTCCGGCGCGAACATGCCTTTCTTCACCGGATAATGTTTTTTCAGGTCGATAGCCTGCAACAGCGGTTGTTGCAGGGTGGCCTCTTGCGTACTCATAGTGTCGGCCTCCCGGCATCATCAAGTGGGTAATGGCATTTGGACTGACGCCCGTCAGCGAGCATATTCAGCGCCGGTTCTTCAGCGCGACATCTGTCAGTGGCATAGGGGCAGCGCGGGTTAAGCAGGCAGCCGTTCGGGCGGTCGTACTTGCCGGGAACGACACCTGGCAACGACGCCAGACGTTCTTTGTCCTGAGCAAATTCTGGCAGCGCACGCAGCAATGCCTGAGTATACGGGTGACGCGGCGCATGGAAGATGGCGTGCGCATCACCGGTTTCCACCACCTGGCCTGCATACATCACGATGATTTTATGTGCCGCTTCCGCCACCAGCGCCAGGTCATGGGTAATTAACACCAGCGCCATGTTCTCTTTCTGCTGTAGCTCCAGCAGTAGTTCGATGATTTGCGCCTGAATGGTCACGTCCAGCGCGGTGGTCGGTTCATCGGCAATCAGCAGTTTTGGCCGACAGGCAATCGCCATGGCGATCATCACGCGCTGGCTCATGCCGCCGGAAAGCTGATGCGGGTAAACATCCAGACGCGATGCCGGATCGGGAATACCGACCTGATTCAGCAGGTCAATCGCTCGCTGACGGCGGGTACTTTTGTTGCCGCCCTGATGCACCTTAATCGCTTCCATAATCTGGAAACCCACGGTGTAGCACGGGTTAAGGCTGGTCATCGGGTCCTGGAAGATCATCGCCACTTCGGCACCCACCAGGTTGCGGCGCTCTTTTTCTGAGATACGCTGCAAATCCTGGCCGTTAAACTCCAGTTTTTCTGCCATTACGCGGCCCGGATAATCAATCAGCCCCATAATCGCCAGTGAACTGACCGACTTACCGGAGCCGGACTCACCCACAATCCCGACCACTTCGCCCTGTTTTACGCTGTAGCTGATGCGGTCTACGGCGCGGAACGGCGCGCTTTCGTCGCCGAAATGCACCGATAATTTATCTACATTTAATAACGCCATCTCGAACCTCTTACTGCTTCAGTTTGGGATCGAGCGCGTCACGCAGACCGTCACCCATCAGGTTAAATGCCAGCACCGTCAGCAGGATCGCCAGACCCGGGAAGGTCACGACCCACCAGGCGCTTTGCGCGAACTGCAACACGTCGGAGAGCATGGTGCCCCACTCAGGCGTTGGCGGCTGTGCCCCCATGCCGAGGAAACCAAGAGCAGCCATATCGAGAATGGCGTTAGAGAAACCGAGCGACGCCTGAACAATCAGCGGCGCAAGGCAGTTCGGGAAGATGTTAATAAACATCTGACGCATCGCCCCGGCACCCGCCACGCGAGACGCGGTGACGTAATCGCGGTTAACTTCCACCAGCACGGCGGCGCGGGTTAAGCGCACATAGTGCGGCAAGGCAACGAAGGTCAGTGCCAGCGCGGCGTTACCAATCGACGGGCCGAAAATTGCCACCAGCACCAGCGCCAGCAGCAGACTTGGCAGCGCCAGCATGATATCGACCACGCGCATAATGATGTTATCGACCAGGCCGCCAAAGTAACCGGCGATCAGGCCGAGAATAACGCCCATAATCAGCGATAACACAACTACCAGACAGCCAACCAGCAGCGACAGGCGCGCACCGTACATCAGGCGCGACAGCACATCACGGCCTACGTCATCGGTGCCCAGCAAGTGCGCCATGCTGCCGCCTTCCTGCCAGGCTGGCGGGGCGAGCAGTGCATCGCGGAACTGTTCCGCCGGGTTATAGGGTGCAATCCAGTTGGCAAAGATCGCGATGAACAGCACGATGACGACGTAAACCAGCCCGACGACCGCGCCTTTGTTGCGTTTAAAATAGTGCCAGAACTCCTGTAACGGGGTCATCGGCACCGGTGCGCTAATCACTTTATTTTCAGTAACCTGTGACATGATGTCCCCTTACTTCTTATGACGAATACGCGGGTTCACCACGCCGTACAGCAGATCGACCAGCAAGTTGACGAGGATAATCATCGTCGCCACCAGCAATACGCCGCCCTGCACTACCGGATAGTCGCGGCGTTGCAGTGCGTCAATCAACCAGCGTCCCAGACCGGGCCACGAGAAGATGGTTTCGGTCAGAATCGCCCCCGCCAGCAATGTTCCCACCTGCAGGCCGATAACGGTCACCACCGGCAGCATCGCGTTACGCAGCGCATGGACGATAATCACCCGCATGCGGGTTAGCCCTTTGGCGCGCGCGGTGCGGATGTAATCCTCGCCCAGCACTTCCAGCATCGAGGAGCGTGTCATACGCACAATGACCGCCAGCGGAATAGTACCCAGCACAATGGCAGGCAAGATCATATGGGCGACGGCATCGATAAAGTTGCCGTCTTCACCCCAGATGGCGGTGTCGATTAGCATAAAACCGGTTAACGGATTGGAGTCATCGAGGAACACCATATCGCTCACGCGACCGGAGACGGGCGTCAGGTTCCAGTGCACCGAAACCAGCATGATCAGCATCATGCCCCACCAGAAGATAGGCATTGAATAACCTGTCAGCGCCAGGCCAACCGCTGTGTGATCGAAAATGGAACCGCGTTTAACCGCAGCCAGCACGCCGACCGGAATACCGACTGCCGTAGCAAAAATCATCGCGCAGACGCCAAGTTCCAGCGTGGCCTGGAAGCGCGGCACGAACTCTTCCCAAACCGGGATGCGGCTTTTCATTGAAATGCCTAGATCGCCATGCATAACGCCCCAAATGTAATGGAGATACTGCTGCCACATCGGTTTATCTAAGCCGAGTTCAGCCAGCAGCTGCGCGTGACGCTCTGGGGAGATCCCACGTTCGCCCGCCATGATCATCACCGGATCGCCCGGGATCATGTGGACAAAGGCAAATGTGAGAAGGGTAATACCGATAAACGTGGGGATGACGAGTCCCAAACGTCGGAGAATAAACTGCAACATAACCCGGATTCTCTATAGTGACCCGCAGCCTGGAACTGCGTGTCTGTATTGCTCACAAATCAATTCCCGCCCTTATCGGACAGGGAATGAAGTATTGCTGCCGGATGGCGCTGCACGCAGAGGCACAGCGCCACCGGGTATACAGATTGTTGACAAAGTGCGCTTTGTTTATGCCGGATGCGGCGTTAACGCCTTATCCGGCCTACAAAATCGTGCAAATTCAATACATTGCAGAATTTTCGTAGGCCTGATAAGCGGAGCGCATCAGGCATTTTTGCCTTTGCCATCAGTCTTGTATGGCTTTTAATTATTCGATAGAGACGTTTTCGAAGTGATGTTTGCCTAATGGATCAACCACATAGCCTTTAACTTCTTTACGTACCGGTTCAAACACGGTGGAGTGAGCGATGATCAGTGCCGGAGCCTGATCGTGCATCACCACCTGCGCTTGTTTGTACAGTTCAACGCGTTTATTGTGGTCGTCGGTAGCACGCGCCGGTTGAATCAGATCTTCAAACGGTTTGTAGCACCATTTTGAGTAGTTGGAGCCTTGTTCAGAGGCGGCGCAGCTGAACAGGGTGGCGAAGAAGTTATCCGGATCCCCGTTATCGCCAGTCCAGCCCATCATTACCGTCTGGTGCTCGCCATCTTTCGCACGCTTGAGGTACTCACCCCATTCGTAGGTGACAATTTTGGCCTGCACGCCGACTTTCGCCCAGTCTGCCTGAATCATCTCCGCCATGCGGCGAGCGTTCGGGTTATACGGACGTTGTACCGGCATTGCCCACAGGTCGATGGAGAAACCTTTTTCCAGACCCGCTTCTTTCAGCAAGGCTTTCGCTTTTTCAGGATCGTAGGTGTAGTCCTGAACGTCGTCGTTATAGCCCCACATGGTTGGCGGGATCAGGTTTTTCGCTGATACGCCCGCGCCCTGATAAACCGCTTTGATGATCGCGTCTTTGTTCACCGCGTAGGTCAGAGCCTGGCGAACTTTCACGTCATCGAGTGGTTTTTTCTGCACGTTATACGAGAGATAACCGACGTTCAGCCCCGGCATTTCCATCAGATTGATGGATTTATCCTGCTTCATGCGAGCGATATCTGCCGGGTTCGGGTACGGCATCACCTGGCATTCATTCTTCTGCAATTTCGCGTAACGCACGGAAGCGTCAGGGGTAATAGAGAAAACCAGCGTATCGATCTGCGGTTTGGTGCCCCAGTAGCCATCAAACGCTTTGTAGCGGATACGGGAATCTTTTTGATACTGCTGTAACTGGAACGGACCGGTTCCGATTGGGTTGAGGTCCAGTTTTTCCGGTGTACCGGCTTTCATCATCGCATCAGCATATTCTTTTGACAGAATAGAGGCGAAGTCCATTGCCAGGTCAGCGAGGAACGGCGCTTCCGGGCGAGTCAGCACAAACTGAACGGTGTTGTCGTCCACCTTTTTCACTTCACTGATCAGCTCTGGCAAGCCCATGCCTTCGAAGTATTCGTAGCTGCCGCCAGAAACTTTATGGTACGGGTTTTGCGCGTTTTTCTGACGATCGAACGAGAACACCACATCATCGGCATTCAGTTCACGCGTCGGTTTGAATTCTTTATTGTCGTGCCACTTCACACCTTTACGCAGATGGAAGGTATAGGTTTTACCGTCTTCGCTGACTTCCCACTTTTCAGCGAGGCCCGGGATCACTTCGGTGGTGCCGATTTTAAATTCAACCAGACGGTTATAAAGCGGGACGGAAGAGGCGTCATAGGTGGTGCCGGAGGTAAACAGCTGCGGGTTAAACCCTTCCGGAGATCCTTCTGAGCAATAAACCAGAGTTTTAGCCTGAACACTTGCTGCGACGGTCATAGCCACCAGGCTGAGACCAAGCTTCAGCATCCCTGACTTTTTCAAGGAAATACGCATTATTCTGCTCCAATTGTGATGTTTGTTGTTTTAACCCTTTGCAGTGGGTTGTCGCTGCCTGACCTTTTTTGTTTTTTGCCCGGTCGGGTCAACGTTATGAGGTGGGGATGCCGTACTAATTAACATCAGTGTAACAGTGCGGATCCTCCATAAAATGCCCCTCGTGACCTACAATCTGTCAACAGAATGTGAAAACGTCAATACAGCCAACCGGGATTTACACCAACGGTGAGAATCCACAAACAAAGATTAAAAAAACTTCAAACAGCTATTTGCAGCAGAGAAATTTGTGCTACTCCAACATGACCAGAACAATCAGCTTAATATTTAGCAACATTTGGTGATTAAGTTTTATGCATTTAATGAAAAAAATCTGAGGAAAAGGTGGATATCTGAGCGATTAATACCATGAACGCTAAAACGCACAGCGGAAAATGCCAGGGCCAGCCATAAGTAACGCAAAAAAAGATTTAAGCAAATATAAAAAAAGACAATGGTTTCTGTCACAAATCCGTTAATGGATAGTGAGATATGGGGCGCAAATTTGGCAGGGAAATGTGTGTCGTGTAGGTCGAATAAGGCGGTCGCGCCGCATCCGACAATGGCCGGCACATTTGCCTGATGCGACGCTGACGCGTCTTATCAGGCCTACGTCGAGTCGAACCTCCCTGCCCCCGGAGGTTCTCATCCTCATGAGCTGCAGATGCAAAAAAGCCTGCTCGTTGAGCAGGCTTTTCGAATTTGGTCGGTGATAGAGGATTCGAACCTCCGACCCCTTCGTCCCGAACGAAGTGCGCTACCAGGCTGCGCCAATCACCGAATGCGGGGCGCATCTTACTGCGCAGATACGCCCTCGTCAATCCCTTAATAGCAAAATGCCTTTTGATCGGCGAGAAAGTCAGCAGGCCGCTTAGTTAGCCGCTGCCTCTTTTGCCTGCGGGATGTGACACCAGTTGTTGTTTTCGTTAATTCCACCATCCGGTGAAGTATAGCCAAGACAACCCATGATGGTATCGTACAGCTCTACGTGACGGCGTGGCACTTTCATGTCGGCTTCTTTTTTCAGCTGCGCAAACGCCTGCGCATTGGCCGGATTTTCCAGATATTTATCTGACATCCAGACCATCATCGGTACGCGGAACTGCTCCGGCGGTGCCAGTTCACGCGGCGTGCCGTGCAGGTGCTCGCGTTCATTAATTGACTCACCGTGGTCAGCTGCGTAGAACACAATCGCTTTCTTATCGCGAACCTGATCAATCACGCTGGAGATAAAGTGATCCACATAGGTCACCGAGTTGTCATAGGAGTTGATCATCTGCGCTTTGGTACAGCCGCTATCAACACCAATACATTCCGGCTTCCACTGCGCGAAGCTACGCGGATAACGCTGGGTGTAGTTAAAATGCGAACCTTTGGTATGCAGAATGATCAGATGCTTACCATCCGGGTTGCGCCCTAGCGATTGCTGCATTTCGTCTACCAGCAACATATCATCTACCGGCTTGCCACGATTACGTGGCTCCGCACCAATCTGCTCACGATAAGCAATGTTGTCCGCCATCGTGTTGCTGTAGAACCACATTTCGCTCTGCATAGCGTAGAGGTCAGAACTGAATCCTAACTGCTTCAGAACCGCGAAAATGTTCTGTTCTTTTAATGTGCGCTGCGGATTATCTTCCGCGCCCCCCTGACGTACAAACATGCAACGCAGTGAGAGTTTGGTTGCGGTATCACAGGAGTAACCACGGAACGCCGCCAGATTTTTCTCCTGGGCCAGTTTCGGCGTGGTATTACGCTCATAGCCGAAAATACCCATATGGTCCCAACGCGTGGTTTCACCGATGATAAACACGACATAAGTGTCATCAACGTTTTGCGGTGCCTGATAAGTGAATTTCTTCGCCGGATTAAGCAATGAATTATTATCGGAAGATTCATCGACCCGCGCCCAGGCATACAGCCCCAACGCAGAAAGCCAGTTTGATGGCAGATAAGAGTTCGCTACGACACCGCCATAACTCGGCAAATCAACGCCGGTCGCCCTCTCCACTTTCTTCTGCTGGATATCCAGCAAACGAATCGGTGCCCAAACCATAATACCCGCCAGTACGACGACCGCCAGGCTGCGAATACGCTGCCCTGGGGTTCGCAGTTGTCGGAGCAAGGTGTAGCGACAGCGGTTATTCCAGATAAGGATAAGAGGCAATGCACTAACGGCGATTAACCAGAGAATAAAGTTCAGACCAACAACTTCTTTTGACAGGTCGATATCGGTGGTCATGACGGAAGCGATGATGCCATAACCAATGACCACATTAAGGAAGGTCATGTAATAGCTGGCACCTGCGGAAAAGAGCACCACCAGCGATGCCAGAATACGCCAGCTGCGGCGGCCAAACAGCGAAAGAAGACGTAGTAAAAAGAAGGTCACCAGTACGGTGGCGGCCAGTTCAACAACAGCAGAAATGCCTTTCCAGACGGTAAAATCGTGCGCATAGCTGCCGAAGCGGCGGTAAAAAACCGCGCCATTCATAAAAAGGCCAATATAGATTGCAAGCAAAAAGCTCAGCTTCTGCTGTGTAATCGATTTGATGTATCTCATGCAAACAAACCCTGGACAAACAGGTGATAACACCCTGCTTAGTGGCTTTTCAGGCCCGGCAGGGAAAAAGTGCGGAGGTAGTCAGATAAGTAAAATCTACACGCGCGAATAAGTAGACCACAGCAAAGGGAAAAAGTGTGGGGAAAGAGTGTGCATGAAGCACAAATTTACAAAAATGCAAGTTTGAAAAGAGACTTTAGCGTTACAAAAAGCAGTAAAAAGGGCCAGTTAATTGGCCCAAATTTTACGAGTCATTGTTTATACATTTCGTTGATGCGTTTGATGCACACGGAAGCTGAAGCCCAGTAGCTCGCGGCTGAGCATTAAAGGGAGCCATGCGCCTCACGCAACATTTTCTGCTCTGGCTGACGAATCGTCGTAGAAAGCGCCAATGACAGAATCAGCAGGGCGAAAATCACGTAGAAGGTCACATAGAAGCCGCCAAACAGTGAGGCGATAATCGAACCACAAATGCTACCGATACCGAAACCGAGATAAATCACACCGTAGTTTTTCGCCAGGTTATTGAGGCCAAAGAACTCACTGACCAGTGACGGAAAGACGGTAATAGTGCCGCCAAAGTTAAATGCCACGCAGGCAATCGCTGCAAAGAACGTCACTGCATTCAATGGTGCAAACAGCAGGGCCGCCATACCCACCAGCGATATCACCTGACCAATGGTAATAACACGGATACGGGCGATTTTGTCAGACAGAATACCCAGCACCAGACGACCTGAAAGGTTGGCGATGGAAATAACAGTGACTGCATTGGCTGCGGAAACCACATCAAGGTGTGCCAGACTTTGGGCGATATCTTTCGCTACCCCAATCACGTACAGGCCGCTCATGCAGGCGGTCAGGAACATTACCGCTAACATCCAGTACTGCGGTTTACGCATCGACTCTGCCAGCGTGTAATCTTTCTCCACCACACCATTGCTGGTTTTCACTTCCTGTTTTGGTGCGTCTTTCATTAACGTTGCGCCGAAAACAATCATCAACAGCGCAATCGCTCCCCAAATCACAAAGGTTTTTTCCAGACCGACCGTTTCCAGCAGCTGCGTGTCGATAAATTTGAAACCCAGGCTACCCAGACCATAAGAACCGATAGCGAACGCGGAGATCAGACCTTTACGCTCCGGGAACCACTTCACACAGTTAGAGAGCGTCAGCAGATAACCCGCGCCATCTGCCAGTCCCACCAGCACACCGGCGCTTAACCACAGCATCATCAGGTTGTCAGAATGCGCTGTCAGGAAGAAGCCTAATCCCAGCAAAATGCCGGAAGCCATGGTGACGCGTTTAACGCCAAAACGTTCCTGTAATTTGCCCGCAACAGAAGACGAAATTGCCAGCCCCAGACTTAACAAGCCGAAAGAGAAAGCGACCTGGCTTACCGGCGCATCCAGCTTGGCGGAAAGCGCGCCATTAAACAGGCTCCAGGTATAAACCGACCCCAGCGCAAACTGGGTAATGATAGTACCGATGAGTGTCAGCCAGCGGGTACGCTGATAATTTGAAGGTGTCATGGCAGTATTCCTGCAGTAATAAAAAGGAAAAATCTCTGCCGACAACCATAACGAAGTGCACTTTATGCCTGGGGAAAAACGGCATGAAATGCCATCAGAACGGAATGAAATGCCTTAGTTCAGGAATGAATGACGCGACAATTATTCACCAAATTTATTATTTGGTAAGTTAGCACCCACTATCGCCACAACTATTGTTATTTAATGGTTTCAATTGTGACTGTTACGTTAAAATCTGGCGCTAACCCCCATCGTATACAGATAGTCGCTATTATTAGTGGTATTTTCTGCCTGAGTTAGCGCGGCATAGGCGGCAATATTTTGATTGAGCAACATATCAGCGCCTACGGTGACATCCAGCCAGTTGCCGTTCTGGTTTGTCGCCGTCATCCGGCTCAGGCCTGATTGCGCCTTCCAGATATTCTCGCCAAATTGCTGGTTATAGCTGATTTGCGCCCAGGGTCGGAGATCGCCAAGCCGGGAGTCAACACGCCAGCCTAAGGTACTCACGCTGGCATGCCATAACGGATCGGTCAGCGTGGTAGTACTGTCGCCAAACTCGTTATACATCGAGGTGGTTGTGCCATCGTAATGTAATGCCGCGACCGGGCCGGTTGTAACCTGTTCATATAAAGGAAAATTCCAGCCCATACTCATACTGCTGGTCACATCCACAGGGGTTTCTTCCGCCAGATTGACTTCCAGTCCCAGCGCCCTTTGGCTACTTTGAATACGTTGCGACAAAATATCGTTGTAATCAGGTTGATGATCACTATCCCAGGTGTAACGCTCTGTGGAAAGTCCGGGTTGCGTATCAACGATATATTCTTGTTGCCAGGCGTAAGCTGTGTTGAGAAAAAAGGCACTGATTACCACGCTCGCCAGCAGGCTTAGCTGCCAGCGACCACCGCTTTTTTTTATGATCATTAACACGACTCCAGGGAAGAGCCGAATTCGGCAATATTATTGTCATTGTATGAAGGATATCGGGCATAGTAGCCCTGTATTAAATATTGACTTTTTCACCGATGCGTCAAGAAAAGCGGCTGAAATTTTTACGATCGGGTACATAGCGAGGGAAAGTATGGAACGTTGCGGCTGGGTGAGTCAGGACCCGCTTTATATTGCCTACCATGATAATGAGTGGGGCGTGCCTGAAACTGACAGTAAAAAACTGTTCGAAATGATCTGCCTTGAAGGGCAGCAGGCTGGATTATCGTGGATCACCGTCCTCAAAAAACGCGAAAACTATCGCGCCTGCTTTCATCAGTTCGATCCGGTGAAGGTCGCAGCAATGCAGGAAGAGGATGTCGAAAGACTGGTACAGGACGCCGGGATTATCCGCCATCGAGGGAAAATTCAGGCAATTATTGGTAATGCGCGGGCGTACCTGCAAATGGAACAGAACGGCGAACCGTTTGTCGACTTTGTCTGGTCGTTTGTAAATCATCAGCCACAGGTGACACAAGCCACAACGTTGAGCGAAATTCCCACATCTACGTCCGCCTCCGACGCCCTATCTAAGGCACTGAAAAAACGTGGTTTTAAGTTTGTCGGCACCACAATCTGTTACTCCTTTATGCAGGCATGTGGGCTGGTGAATGATCATGTGGTTGGCTGCTGTTGCTATCCGGGAAATAAACCATGATTCGGGAAGCGCAACGTTCAGAACTCCCCGCGATCCTCGAACTGTGGCTGGAAAGTACAACCTGGGGGCATCCCTTTATAAAAGCGAATTACTGGCGTGACTGCATTCCGCTGGTGCGGGATGCCTATCTTGCCAACGCGCAAAACTGGGTCTGGGAAGAAGACGGTAAGCTTCTAGGTTTTGTCAGCATTATGGAAGGCCGATTTCTGGCAGCGATGTTTGTCGCACCGAAGGCCGTCAGGCGCGGTATTGGTAAGGCGCTGATGCAGTATGTGCAGCAGCGCCATCCCCACCTGATGCTGGAGGTTTATCAAAAAAATCAACCGGCGATAAATTTTTACCAGGCACAGGGTTTTCACATTGTCGATTGCGCATGGCAGGATGAAACCCAACTACCCACATGGATTATGAGCTGGCCGGTGGTTCAAACGCTGTAAGTGTCAGTTCCGGACCGTTGTATTTTTCCAGCCATGCCAGCGCCGTATTACCCGCACAGCCATTCCCCAGCCGCGAGCTGGGGAGATCTTTGGTCAGCACGTTCACTGCGCCGTTTTTACAAATACCGTCAGCGGTTAAATCCAGATCCGGCCATGCCCCTTCGTGAATGCAAATCACGCCAGGTTTAATTCCCTCGCTAATGACCGCTCCGGCAAGAATTTGCCCGCGTGCGTTCCACAACCGAACAGTATCGCCATCTTGTATGCCGCGCTCCTGGGCATCGTCAGGATGAATGGTGACAGGCTCACGATTTGCCACCGCGTACAATTCGCGCAGAGAACTGTAATTCAGCTGGCTGTGCAGGCGGTGCGCCGGATGGGCAGAAAGTACCTGCAACTGTTCTGGTTCGGCATTGCCCTGCCATTCGTCCGGCTCCAGCCACATTGGATGCCCAGGGCAATCCGGGTAACCGTAATCGGCAATACGCTGTGAGAAGATTTCAATCTTGCCGCTGGCGGTTTTTAACGGATGCGCCAGCGGATCGCGGCAAAAATCAGCGAAGCGAATAAACCGCTCGCTGTCCGGGTTTTCCGGCATCTCAATTAACTGGTTGGCTTGCCAGAACTCAGCAAATGGCGGCAATTCAACCTGCTGGCTTGCCCCGCGCTGTCGGGCAACGTTATAAAACGTTTCCAGCCATTGCAGCTCACTTTTTCCTTCCGTAAAACGTGCATAACCGCCCTTCTCCCAGCGTTCACTTAACTCGGCAAAAACATCAAAATCATTACGCGCTTCATAGCGTGGCGGCACCACTTGCTTCATCGGCACCAGATGCTGATTACTGTAATCACCGGTCATGGTGAGATCATTACGCTCAAAAGAGGTAGTCGCAGGCAGAACGATATCCGCGTGTTTTGCCGCCGCCGTCCAGAAGCATTCAGAGATCACCACCAGCTCCGGTTTTTGCCAGGCACGGATCAGGCGATTGGTATCCTGATGATGAGTAAAGTTGGCACCGCCCGCCCACCAGATAAAACGAATATCCGGGAAATGTCGGTTCATACCGTTGTGTTGATATGCGCCACCAGGGTTTTCCAGTGCTTCAACAATGCGGGCAACAGGGATTTTATCCACCGCATCGCAGCCACCCGGCAAGCTGCCCTGCATGGAAGAGAGCACCGCAGAACGCCGCGTGGGGTTACCACCATTGGCAAAATGGTAAGAAAGACCAATACCGCCGCCGGGTGTGCCGATTTGCCCCAACATTGCTGCCAGCGTGACGATCATCCAGTGTTTTTGCTCACCAAACTGTTGGCGCTGCATTCCCCAGCCTGCCATCAGCATGGTGGTATTTTGGTGGAAAATAGCCGCCAGCTCGCGGATTTTCGCTGCGCCAACACCACAAATCTCTGCTGCCCATTCGGCGGTTTTCGCTATTCCGTCACTCTCGCCCAGCAAATAAGAGGCGAAGACGGCATAACCTGTGGTGCAACGCGCCAGAAACGCTTCGTCGTGCCAACCATTTTCCACCAGCGTATGGGCGATCCCCAGCATCAGCGCAACATCGGTGCCCATGTGCGGTGCCACCCACTCCATTTTATCGCCAAAGAAATCGACGGTTTCCGATCGCATTGGATCAATGCAGATCAGCTTTTTCCCGCTGTCACGCAGTGCAGAAAAGTAAGAAAGCCCCTGCTCATCGGATGCATTCCACGCAATTTTCAGCGTATTGAGTGGGTTAGCACTCCACAGCACCACGACATCGCTATGTTCCAGCACCAGCGGCCAACTGGTCTGCTGTTGATAAACTTCACTACCACCCACGACATACGGCATGATCGCCTGTGCCGCGCCGGTCGAATAATCCCCCAGATGCCCGGTATAACCGCCTGCCAGCGCCATATAGCGTTGTAATAATGTCGAGGCCTTATGCAGCACGCCGTTTGAACGCCAGCCGTAGGAACCAGCAAAAATCGATGCCGGACCATAAGCCTCACGAATGCGTTTATGTTGTTGGTGAATAAGATCCAGCGCCTCATCCCAACTCACGCGAACAAATTCATCCTGCCCACGAATGCCTTGCGGGTTTTCCGGTGACGCAAGAAAGCCTTTTCGCACCATTGGAAATCGTACCCGCGTATTGCTGTGAACCTGGTCGCGAACCGCGCTCTGCAAGGAGTTTTCCATTCCTGTGGCTAACGCGCCACGCGAGCTAAACACGGTTTCGCCGTCGGTTTCAACCAGCATGGGCCCCCAATGGGCGGCAGTCAGAACGGAATATCGTGAGGATGAGTTGGCCAAACCGAAGACTCCTGAAAGGTTAGATGTATTGAGCAGTTAAATATTACTTACAAATTTCCGAGTATTCCCAGGAATAATCTTCATGTTCACGCGGCATAATCTCCCGCCACGGAACCCGTGGCAAAGAATAAAAAGGTTATTAAGGATTAACAATGAAGAAACGTGTTTATCTTATTGCCGCCGTAGTGAGTGGCGCTCTGGCGGTATCTGGCTGCACAACTAACCCTTACACCGGCGAACGCGAAGCAGGTAAATCTGCTATCGGCGCAGGTCTGGGCTCTCTCGTGGGCGCGGGTATTGGTGCGCTCTCTTCTTCGAAGAAAGATCGCGGTAAAGGCGCGCTGATTGGCGCAGCAGCAGGCGCAGCTCTGGGCGGCGGCGTTGGTTATTACATGGATGTGCAGGAAGCGAAGCTGCGCGACAAAATGCGCGGCACTGGTGTTAGCGTAACCCGCAGCGGGGATAACATTATCCTCAATATGCCGAACAATGTGACCTTCGACAGCAGCAGCGCGACCCTGAAACCGGCGGGCGCTAACACCCTGACCGGCGTGGCAATGGTACTGAAAGAGTATCCGAAAACGGCGGTTAACGTGATTGGTTATACCGACAGCACGGGTGGTCACGACCTGAACATGCGTCTCTCCCAGCAACGTGCGGATTCCGTTGCCAGCGCGTTGATCACCCAGGGCGTGGACGCCAGCCGCATCCGTACTCAGGGCCTTGGCCCGGCTAACCCAATCGCCAGCAACAGCACCGCAGAAGGTAAGGCGCAAAACCGCCGTGTAGAAATTACCTTAAGCCCGCTGTAATCCCTTTCATGCCAGGTGATGCAGAAATCACCTGGCATTCTTCAGTTTTCCTTCATCATATTTCAGGCTAAGGTGATCGCCTTATCAGTGAATGGAGAGAAGCATGAAGCCGTCCGTTATCCTCTACAAAGCCTTACCTGATGATTTACTGCAACGCCTGCAAGAGCATTTCACCGTTCACCAGGTGGCAAACCTCAGCCCACAAACCGTCGAACAAAATGCAGCAATTTTTGCCGAAGCTGAAGGTTTACTGGGTTCAAACGAGAATGTAAATGCCGCATTGCTGGAAAAAATGCCGAAACTGCGTGCCACATCAACGATCTCCGTCGGCTATGACAATTTTGATGTCGATGCGCTTACCGCCCGAAAAATTCTGCTGATGCACACGCCAACCGTATTAACAGAAACCGTCGCCGATACGCTGATGGCGCTGGTGTTGTCTACCGCTCGTCGGGTTGTGGAGGTAGCAGAACGGGTAAAAGCAGGCGAATGGACCGCGAGCATAGGCCCGGACTGGTACGGCACTGACGTTCACCATAAAACACTGGGCATTGTCGGGATGGGACGGATCGGCATGGCGCTGGCACAACGTGCGCACTTTGGCTTCAACATGCCCATCCTCTATAACGCGCGCCGCCACCATAAAGAAGCAGAAGAACGCTTCAACGCCCGCTACTGCGATTTGGATACTCTGTTACAAGAGTCAGATTTCGTTTGCCTGATCCTGCCGTTAACTGATGAGACGCATCATCTGTTTGGCGCAGAACAATTCGCCAAAATGAAATCCTCCGCCATTTTCATTAATGCCGGACGTGGCCCGGTGGTTGACGAAAATGCACTGATCGCAGCATTGCAGAAAGGCGAAATTCACGCTGCCGGGCTGGATGTCTTCGAACAAGAGCCACTGTCCGTAGATTCGCCGTTGCTCTCAATGGCCAACGTCGTCGCAGTACCGCATATTGGATCTGCCACCCATGAGACGCGTTATGGCATGGCCGCCTGTGCCGTGGATAATTTGATTGATGCGTTACAAGGAAAGGTTGAGAAGAACTGTGTGAATCCGCACGTCGCGGACTAAGCCGCGACTGCGTGGAGTAAAGCCCGATAATCGCTCGGGCTTTTACTCTTTATTGGGTTGCAGTAACTGCTGTAGTCCAGGCCTGATTAAACGCCTGATGTTGTGCCGGTAATGGCGCAATCAGTTTGTTATATTCACTTGCCTGCTGTGAAGTCGGGAACTGGATGCCATTTGCGACAAAGCTCACCTGAGTACCTTGTTGGGCAATGTAGTCTCCAACCATCACCAGTTGTTGCGTGAAAGTTTGTGCCGCCGGAATCAACGGTTGCAATGCATCAGCTGGCGTCGTTACCACTTTGGTGAATGCCTGATCAAAGACCGGTTTCAGGTCATCACTCTGTTTTAGCGCAGAGTGCGCAGCATCGGCCTGCAACTTCGCATTTTGCAGTTGTTGCGCCAGCACACCCAGCGAACCATTCATTTCACGCAGCGGACCGCTTTGCGTAACGTAATCCTGCGGTACGCGAATTGCGTTAACGCTGTCTACAACCGGGCGCAGACCGGAATCCATCGCCTGATTCACCTGCTGAGAATAACCATACAGAATCGCGTAATCAGAGACAAAAGGACCAAACTGTTTTTTCTGATCGGCAGTCAGGGTTGGTAGACGTTCACCGCTACGCATCACTGTATTCTGCAGGAAGTCGATAAACGCTTTACGCTGATCGCCTTCTTTATCAAAACACCCACTCAGGCTAACTACCATTAATAACGCCGCAAGAGGCGCAAACCAGCGAGAGCAGGACTTTCCTGTCGCCATTTTCTTACTCCTTTCACCCAAAAAAAGCGCACAACGACACACGCGTGTCTGACGTGACAAGGATAGTCCAGGACAGGCTTGCAGGATACCCTTTCTACGTAATCTTCCTGGTAAAATCATGGAGAAAATGAAACAAGGTTAATTTGTTGTTTCATTGTTAAAAAATGATAGTGCCGTTGCCTTTTTTGTAGCCAGAGATTTACGCCTTCGCAGAAGGTTAGATTTTCGAAATCTTTACAAAACAGGAGTGGTAAGAGATATATCGGCATTTATCAGATCGTTAGGTGGCTATAAGTCACGCTAAATGACAGGCTGAATCGAATCATAGCCAGAGCATGCCCTGACTTCACCCCGCTGTGTCTGCTTTTCCCGACTATTCTTAATGAGCTTCGATGCAATTCACGATCCCGCAGTGTGATTTGAGGAGTTTTCAATGGAATATAAAGATCCAATGCATGAGCTGTTGAGCAGCCTGGAACAGATTGTTTTTAAAGATGAAACGCAGAAAATTACCCTGACGCACAGAACAACGTCCTGTACCGAAATTGAGCAGTTACGAAAAGGGACAGGATTAAAAATCGATGATTTCGCCCGGGTTTTGGGCGTATCAGTCGCCATGGTAAAGGAATGGGAATCCAGACGCGTGAAGCCTTCAAGTGCCGAACTAAAATTGATGCGTTTGATTCAAGCCAACCCGGCATTAAGTAAGCAGTTGATGGAATAGACTTTTATCCACTTTATTGCTGTTTACGGTCCTGATGACAGGACCGTTTTCCAACCGATTAATCATAAATATGAAAAATAATTGTTGCATCACCCGCCAATGCGTGGCTTAATGCACATCAACGGTTTGACGTACAGACCATTAAAGCAGTGTAGTAAGGCAAGTCCCTTCAAGAGTTATCGTTGATACCCCTCGTAGTGCACATTCCTTTAACGCTTCAAAATCTGTAAAGCACGCCATATCGCCGAAAGGCACACTTAATTATTAAAGGTAATACACTATGTCCGGTAAAATGACTGGTATCGTAAAATGGTTCAACGCTGACAAAGGCTTCGGCTTCATCACTCCTGACGATGGCTCTAAAGATGTGTTCGTACACTTCTCTGCTATCCAGAACGATGGTTACAAATCTCTGGACGAAGGTCAGAAAGTGTCCTTCACCATCGAAAGCGGCGCTAAAGGCCCGGCAGCTGGTAACGTAACCAGCCTGTAATCTCTGCTTAAAAGCACAGAATCTAAGATCCCTGCCATTTGGCGGGGATTTTTTTATTTGTTTTCAGGAAATAAATAATCGATCGCGTAATAAAATCTATTATTATTTTTGTGAAGAATAAATTTGGGTGCAATGAGAATGCGCAACGCCGTAAGTAAGGCGGGAATAATTTCCCGCCGAAGACTCTTACTCTTTCAATTTGCAGGCTAAAAACGCCGCCAGCTCATAACTCTCCTGTTTAATATGCAATTCACACAGTGAATCTCTTATCATCCAGGTGAAAAATAAAAGCGTGAAACAAATCACTATTAAAGAAAGTAATCTATATTTCTGCGGCATTCCCAGCCTCCTGTGTTGATTTCCAACGAGTATGTACTGCACCCATTTTGTTGGACGATGAAATGGAATAGCCCCTAATATGTCAAAGCCAAAATACCCTTTTGAAAAGCGCCTTGAAGTCGTGAATCACTACTTCACAACTGATGATGGTTACAGGATCATCTCGGCACGTTTTGGTGTCCCCCGAACCCAGGTCAGGACATGGGTTGCCCTCTATGAAAAACATGGAGAAAAAGGTTTAATTCCCAAACCTAAAGG
>NZ_JAENDM010000027.1:0-54407 GCF_019375075.1 Escherichia sp. XD33 | reverse complement strand
TGGGACAGTATCCCTGACAGCCTACAAAACGCAATTGAAGAACGCGAGGCATCGTCTTAACGAGGCACCGAGGCGTCGCATTCTTCAGATGGTTCAACCCTTAAGTTAGCGCTTATGGGAGTGATCCCCGCCACTTTTCAGGTGCTCGCATATCTTCAACGCACCCTGGTTTTACCCAGGCCTGCCCACGGGCAGGCTTTTGGGGAGGTTAGCGGGTCAGGTCGTCAAAAAACTTCTTCACACCATCAAAGAAGCTCTTTGAGCGCGGGCTGTTGTGCTCGCCGGTTGGGCCACCGAAGCTTTCTTGCAGCTCTTGCAGCAGCTGTTTCTGCTTCTCGTTCAGGCCTACCGGTGTTTCGACGACAACGCGGCACAGCAAATCACCCTGTGCGCCACCGCGGACAGACTTGACGCCTTTACCGCGCATACGGAAAAGCTTACCGGTCTGGGTTTCGCCAGGCACTTTCAGTTTGACGCGACCATCAAGGGTCGGTACTTCGATTTCGCCACCCAGCGCCGCCATAGCGAAGTTGATCGGGACTTCGCAATACAGGTTGTTGCCTTCACGCTCGAAAATCGGGTGCTGTTTAACCTGAACCTGAACGTACAGATCGCCTGCCGGTGCGCCATGCTCGCCCGCTTCACCTTCGCCCGCAAGACGGATGCGGTCTCCAGTGTCCACTCCTGCCGGGATTTTAACGGACAGCGTTTTGCTGCGCTCAACACGACCATGACCATGACATTTGTTGCACGGATCTTTGATCAGCGTACCGCGGCCCTGACAGTGTGGACAGGTCTGCTGTACAGCGAAGAATCCCTGACGCATCTGCACCTGACCAGAACCATGACAGGTCGGACAGGTCTGCGGCTGTGTACCTGGTTTTGCACCGCTACCGTGGCAAACGTCACACTCTTCCAGAGTCGGAATGCGGATCTCTTTGGTCACGCCACGTACAGCTTCTTCGAGGGTGAGCTCCATGTTATAGCGTAAATCAGCACCGCGCGCCGCACGTTGACGACCACGTCCGCCGCCAAAAATATCGCCGAAAACGTCACCAAAAATATCGCTGAAGTCTGCGCCGCCGCCAAAACCGCCGCCGCCCATACCACCTTGCTCAAACGCAGCATGACCATACTGATCGTATGCCGCACGTTTTTGCGAGTCGGTCAGAACTTCATAAGCTTCCTTGATCTCTTTAAATTTCGCCTCGGCCTCTTTGTCACCCTGGTTACGGTCCGGGTGGTATTTCATGGCCAGGCGTTTGTAGGCCTTTTTGATTTCACGCTCTTCCGCTGTTTTGGAAACGCCTAAAATCTCGTAATAATCTTGCTTAGCCATCTTTTTTAAATTGCCCCTAGATGAATGCACGGGCGGAGAGGAAATTCCCCTTCGCCCGTGTCAGTATAATTACCCGTTTATAGGGCGATTATTTTTTGTCTTTGACTTCTTCAAATTCAGCGTCGACAACATCGTCATCTTTCGCGTTGTTTGCAGAAGCATCAGCACCGGCAGTCTGCTGCTGGGCATGTTGCTGCTGGGCGATTTCCATCAGTTTCTGGGAAACCTGTGCCAGTTCCTGCATTTTCGCTTCGATAGCGGCTTTGTCTTCACCTTTCAGAGCAGTTTCCAGTGCAGTCAGTGCAGACTCGATAGCAGTTTTGTCGTCAGCCGGCAGTTTGTCGCCTGCTTCTTCAACCTGCTTACGGGTGCTGTGCAGCAGATGGTCGCCCTGGTTGCGAGTCTGTACCAGCTCTTCAAACTTACGGTCAGCTTCGGCGTTAGCTTCTGCGTCGCGTACCATTTTCTGGATTTCATCTTCGTTCAGACCAGAAGAAGCCTTGATGGTGATCTTCTGCTCTTTACCGCTGTTTTTATCTTTCGCGGAAACGTGCAGGATACCGTCAGCATCGATATCGAAGGTAACTTCGATCTGCGGCATGCCGCGCGGTGCCGGGTTGATACCATCCAGGTTGAACTGACCCAGAGATTTGTTATCAGCCGCACGTTTACGTTCACCCTGCAGCACATGGATGGTTACCGCAGACTGGTTGTCTTCAGCGGTAGAGAACACCTGGCTGTGCTTGGTCGGGATAGTGGTGTTTTTCGCGATCAGCGTCGTCATCACACCGCCCATGGTTTCGATACCCAGAGACAGCGGGGTAACGTCCAGCAGCAGTACGTCTTTCACGTCACCAGTCAGAACACCACCCTGAACAGCAGCACCGATTGCTACAGCTTCGTCCGGGTTAACGTCTTTACGCGGCTCTTTACCAAAGAACTCAGCAACTTTCTTCTGAACCATTGGCATACGAGTCTGACCACCAACGAGGATAACGTCGTCGATATCAGATACGGACAGGCCAGCGTCCTGCAGTGCAACTTTCAGCGGCTCAATGGAACGGTTTACCAGATCTTCAACCAGGCTTTCCAGTTTCGCACGAGTCACTTTGATGTTCATGTGTTTCGGACCGGTCGCATCTGCAGTGATGTACGGCAGGTTAACGTCGGTCTGCTGAGCGGAAGACAGTTCGATTTTCGCTTTTTCTGCCGCTTCTTTCAGGCGCTGCATTGCCAGCGGATCGTTGCGCAGGTCAATGCCCTGATCTTTCTTGAATTCTTCAACCAGGTAGTTGATCAGACGGCTGTCGAAGTCTTCACCACCCAGGTGGGTATCACCGTTGGTTGCCAGAACTTCGAAGGTTTTTTCGCCGTCAACTTCGTCGATTTCGATAATAGAAATATCGAAAGTACCACCACCCAGGTCATAAACCGCGATAGTACGGTTGCCAGTACCTTTGTCCAGACCGTAAGCCAGCGCAGCTGCGGTCGGTTCGTTGATGATACGTTTTACTTCCAGACCAGCGATACGGCCTGCGTCTTTGGTTGCCTGACGCTGAGCATCGTTAAAGTATGCCGGTACGGTGATAACAGCTTCAGTTACCGGTTCACCCAGGTAATCTTCAGCGGTTTTCTTCATTTTTTTCAGCACTTCAGCAGAGATCTGCGGCGGTGCCATTTTCTGGCCTTTAACTTCGACCCATGCGTCGCCGTTATCAGCAGCAATAATTTTGAACGGCATGATGGAAACATCACGCTGTACTTCTTCGTCCTGGAAGCGGCGGCCAATCAGGCGTTTAATCGCAAACAGGGTGTTTTGCGGGTTCGTCACTGCCTGACGTTTAGCCGGCTGACCAACCAGAGTTTCACCATCCTGGGTATAGGCAATGATAGAAGGCGTGGTGCGATCGCCTTCGGCGTTCTCCAGCACACGAGGAGTGGTGCCATCCATAATCGCTACACAAGAGTTGGTAGTACCCAGGTCGATACCAATTATTTTACCCATCTAAACGTCTCCACTATATATTCGGTCATCATGTGGTTGTGAGTCTGTAATAGGGGCGAAACGTCTGGTTTCAACTGCCCAATTTCATTTTTTTGCAGACTCACTCACTGCGGTTGACTACTAAATGGGGTCGTAACCCACGTCATCAAGGGGGAGATGCAAAAATTTTTTGTGCTTTTGCGCAGAAATTTCGCGATATGGCAGGACAAGACGTAAAATTGACAGCAATTTTATTCAGATAAAGAATGAATCGCAGCCAAGGCATTCATCAAAAAATTGTAATAAAAAGAAAAGATTACGTACCTGAACCTTCTCTTTATCAGCAGTAAACTAGTGGGTATTCATCCCTCTACCTCTTCCCACTAAGAGAATCCTTATGAAATCCGTTTTTACGATTTCCGCCAGCCTGGCGATTAGCCTGATGCTGTGCTGCACGGCGCAGGCAAACGACCATAAACTCCTCGGCGTCATTGCAATGCCGCGTAACGAAACCAACGATCTGGCGCTGAAACTTCCTGTTTGTCGCATTGTGAAACGCATACAACTCTCTGCCGACCATGGCGATTTACAGTTAAGCGGTGCATCGGTTTATTTCAAAGCCGCCCGTAGCGCCAGTCAGAGTCTGAATATTCCTTCAGAAATAAAAGAAGGGCAAACCACTGACTGGATCAACATTAACAGTGATAACGACAATAAACGCTGCGTCTCAAAAATCACCTTTTCCGGTCATACGGTGAACTCATCGGATATGGCCACGCTGAAAATTATCGGCGACGACTAACGCCAGAATATAGAAACCACAAAAAATGAATGTTAATTACCTGAATGATTCAGATCTGGATTTTCTTCAGCATTGTAGTGAGGAACAGTTGGCAAATTTCGCCCGATTGCTCACCCATAATGAAAAAGGCAAAACTCGCCTCTCCAGCGTACTGATGCGCAACGAACTGTTTAAATCGATGGAAGGGCATCCCGAGCAACATCGCCGCAACTGGCAGCTGATTGCTGGAGAATTACAGCATTTTGGTGGCGATAGTATCGCCAACAAACTGCGCGGACACGGTAAATTGTATCGGGCCATTTTGCTCGATGTTTCAAAACGATTGAAGCTGAAAGCCGACAAAGAGATGTCTACGTTTGAGATTGAGCAACAGTTACTGGAACAATTTCTGCGTAACACCTGGAAGAATATGGACGAGGAACATAAGCAGGAGTTTCTGCACGCGGTCGATGCCAGGGTGAATGAGCTGGAAGAGCTGCTGCCGCTGCTGATGAAAGACAAATTATTGGCAAAAGGCGTGTCGCATTTGCTTTCCAGCCAATTGACCCGCATTTTACGCACCCACGCAGCAATGAGCGTGCTTGGGCATGGTTTGCTGCGCGGCGCGGGTCTGGGAGGCCCTGTGGGCGCAGCATTAAATGGGGTTAAAGCGGTCAGCGGCAGTGCCTATCGCGTGACAATTCCAGCCGTACTGCAAATCGCCTGCCTGCGCCGGATGGTTAGCGCCACTCAGGTCTGACACCGTAAACCGGGGAAAATTTTCATTTTCCCCTCAAAAGATCGTAGACACTGCCCCACTGGCTGATTATTATGCCGCGCCCTGAAAACACTACTGTTATTCAGGGAAATTATTTCACCATTCATTCGATGATGATTTTTGAGGAATTATGGGCAACACTAAGTTGGCTAATCCGGCACCGCTGGGCCTGATGGGCTTCGGCATGACCACCATTCTGCTTAACCTGCACAACGTGGGTTATTTCGCTCTGGACGGTATTATTCTTGCCATGGGCATTTTCTACGGCGGCATCGCGCAAATTTTTGCCGGTCTGCTGGAGTACAAAAAAGGCAACACTTTCGGTTTAACCGCATTCACCTCTTACGGTTCTTTCTGGCTGACGTTGGTTGCGATTCTGCTGATGCCGAAACTGGGTCTGACCGATGCGCCAAATGCACAGTTCCTTGGTGTCTACCTGGGTCTGTGGGGCGTATTTACGCTGTTTATGTTCTTCGGCACGCTGAAAGGCGCACGCGTTCTGCAATTCGTTTTCTTTAGCCTGACTGTGCTGTTTGCCCTGCTGGCGATCGGTAACATTGCCGGTAACGCCGCAATCATCCACTTTGCCGGCTGGATTGGTCTGATCTGTGGTGCCAGTGCAATCTATCTGGCGATGGGTGAAGTACTGAACGAGCAGTTTGGTCGCACCGTTCTGCCGATTGGTGAATCCCACTAATTGTTTTGAGATCCCCCCGCTCGGGGGGATCTTTTTATTCGCTAACGTCGCGTCTTGCACTCTTCGGTCTGAATGCAGCAACCACTTCTGGTGCCGTTTCAACGTATGGCCCTTCCAGCAACTGAATGCAGTACGGTACGCTGGCAAAAATACCGTGTACCACAACGTTACCCGCAGCGTCCTTCACACCTTCCAGCGTCTCTTTAATAGACTTCGGCTGACCGGGTAAGTTAAGGATCAGCGCCTGTTTGCGAATCACACCAACCTGACGCGAAAGGATCGCAGTTGGTACAAAATGCAGGCTTATCTGGCGCATCTGTTCACCAAAGCCAGGCATCTCGCGGTCCGCTACTGCCAGCGTCGCATCGGGCGTTACGTCACGACGCGCCGGGCCAGTTCCGCCCGTGGTGAGCACCAGATGGCAACTCATTTCATCCACTAGCTCACACAACGTTTGCTCGATGATCGCCTGCTCATCGGGGATTAAGCGGGTTTCCAGTTCAAACGGCGTGGTTAGCGCCGATGTCAGCCATTCTTCCAGCGCAGGGATGCCTTTATCCTGATAAACGCCGCTGGATGCGCGATCAGAGATGGAAACTAAGCCAATACGTAAAGTATTCATCAAGATTTTTCCGTTTAAACAGTCTCGTTAAACAGAATGATACACTGCGAAGGGAGTGACAGACAGGCTTCAGAAGAGGTAGCGTGACCGACTTCCCGGTCACGCTAAGAATGATTACAGCAGATCGCCGATCATTTTTTCCAGTTTTTCCTGGTCAATAGCAAACTTACGGATACCTTCCGCCAGTTTATCTACTGCCATTGGATCCTGGTTGTGCTGCCACAGGAACTCGGACTCAGTGATACGCGCCGGACGCGCTTTCACTTCGCCGGTGTAAGACAGTTTACGTTCGATAGCCCCTTCGCTCTCAGCCAGCTCTTTCAGCAGTGTAGGTGCGATGGTAAGACGGTCGCAGCCTGCCAGTTCCAGAATTTCGCCGATGTTACGGAAGCTTGCGCCCATAACCACGGTTTCATAACCGTGCTCTTTGTAGTACTGGTAGATTTCAGATACAGAAACCACGCCCGGATCTTCTGCCGGAGCGTACTCTTTCTTATCGGTATTCGCTTTGTACCAGTCAAGAATACGGCCAACAAACGGCGAGATCAGGAACACGCCCGCTTCCGCACAAGCACGAGCCTGAGCGAAGGAGAACAGCAGGGTCAGGTTACAGTTGATGCCTTCTTTTTCCAGCTGTTCTGCAGCACGGATACCCTGCCAGGTAGAAGCCAGTTTGATCAGAATACGATCGTTGCTAATACCAGCATCGTTGTAGAGTTTGATCAGGCGTTTTGCTTTCGCAATTGACGCTTCGGTGTCATAGGAAAGACGCGCATCAACTTCAGTTGAGATACGGCCCGGAACCAGTTTCAGGATTTCCAGACCAATATTTACTGCCAGTTTGTCGGTCGCGTCCACGATCTGCTGCGCGCGATCGTTGCTCTGCTGTTTCGCCCAGGCGACAGCATCATCAATCAACTTACGGTATTCCGGAATCTGCGCTGCGTTAAGAATGAGAGAAGGGTTGGTTGTGGCATCCTGCGGTTGATACAGCTTCATTGCCGCGATGTCCCCAGTGTCGGCCACTACGGTGGTGTACTGACGAAGGGAGGTCAATTTGTCCGTCATGATAGTATTTCTCTTTAAACAGCTTGTTAGGGGGATGTAACCGGTCTGCCCTGATGATATCACGACGCAACGTCAGCGCAACCGCCGACAAGACGGTTATCGCCAGGCGAGACTGTTTCGGATTTCTGACACTGCGTTGATATCGCCCGCCATTTTTATACAAAACCTCATGTATGCTACGCAGAAGTTATCAAGTACCTCGTAGCGTATATACTTCTTAAACAATTGGTAACGTTTACACAGGAAAGTCATCGCGACCGGCAATAAGAGGGATATGCATGCCAGATTTTTTCTCCTTTATTAACAGCGTCCTTTGGGGATCGGTAATGATTTACCTGCTCTTCGGCGCAGGTTGTTGGTTCACTTTTCGCACCGGATTTGTGCAGTTTCGCTACATCCGCCAGTTTGGCAAAAGTCTTAAAAATAGCATTCATCCACAGCCAGGCGGTTTAACCTCATTTCAGTCATTGTGTACCAGTCTTGCGGCGCGCGTGGGTAGCGGCAACCTGGCCGGCGTTGCGCTGGCAATTACCGCCGGTGGACCTGGAGCCGTCTTCTGGATGTGGGTTGCCGCGTTTATCGGCATGGCGACCTCGTTTGCCGAATGTTCCCTCGCACAGCTTTATAAAGAACGTGATGCCAATGGGCAGTTTCGTGGCGGACCGGCATGGTATATGGCGCGCGGGCTGGGGATGCGCTGGATGGGCGTTCTGTTCGCCGTCTTTTTGCTCATCGCCTACGGCATAATTTTCAGCGGAATTCAGGCGAACGCCGTTGCGCGAGCCCTGAGTTTTTCTTTTGATTTTCCCCCGCTGGTGACAGGTATTATTCTCGCTGTCTTTGCTCTGCTGGCGATCACTCGCGGTCTTCATGGCGTCGCCCGGCTCATGCAGGGGTTTGTCCCGTTGATGGCGATAATCTGGGTACTGACCAGCCTGGTGATTTGCGTAATGAATATCGGGCAACTTCCCCACGTCATTTGGTCTATTTTTGAGAGTGCTTTTGGCTGGCAGGAAGCGGCAGGCGGCGCGGCGGGATATACCTTAAGCCAGGCGATTACTAACGGTTTTCAGCGCAGTATGTTTTCCAATGAGGCGGGAATGGGGTCGACGCCAAACGCGGCAGCGGCAGCGGCGTCCTGGCCTCCGCATCCGGCAGCGCAAGGGATTGTCCAGATGATTGGCATTTTTATCGACACCCTGGTCATCTGTACGGCAAGCGCCATGCTGATATTACTGGCGGGTAACGGCACAACCTACATGCCGCTGGAAGGTATTCAGCTTATCCAGAAGGCGATGCGGGTGCTAATGGGTTCCTGGGGTGCTGAGTTTGTTACCCTCGTGGTTATTCTGTTTGCCTTCAGCTCCATCGTTGCCAACTACATTTACGCCGAAAACAATCTCTTCTTTTTACGCCTGAACAACCCTAAAGCGATCTGGTGTTTGCGGATCTGCACCTTCGCAACGGTCATCGGCGGCACCTTGCTAAGTCTTCCGCTGATGTGGCAACTGGCAGATATCATAATGGCCTGCATGGCTATTACCAATTTGACCGCCATTTTACTGCTCTCGCCTGTGGTTCATACCATTGCCAGTGATTATCTACGCCAGCGTAAACTCGGCGTGCGCCCGGTGTTTGATCCGTTGCGTTATCCGGATATCGGCCGCCAGCTTTCTCCGGACGCGTGGGATGATGTTTCGCAGGAGTAATCACAACTATCGATCAACTCATTCTCTTTTTTTGCTAAAGTCGGCATAAATTTCCTGCAAGGACTGGATATGCTGATTCTTATTTCACCTGCGAAAACGCTTGATTACCAAAGCCCGTTGACCACCACGCGCTATACGCTGCCGGAGCTGTTAGACAATTCCCAGCAGTTGATCCATGAAGCGCGGAAACTGACGCCTCCGCAGATTAGCACGCTGATGCGCATCAGCGACAAACTGGCGGGTATCAACGCCGCTCGCTTTCATGACTGGCAGCCAGATTTCACGCCGGAGAATGCCCGCCAGGCGATTCTGGCGTTTAAAGGTGATGTCTACACCGGCTTGCAGGCCGAAACCTTCAGCGAAGACGATTTCGATTTTGCCCAACAGCATTTGCGAATGCTTTCCGGCTTGTATGGCGTACTGCGCCCGCTCGATTTAATGCAGCCTTATCGTCTGGAAATGGGGATCCGTCTTGAGAATGCCCGAGGGAAAGATCTGTATCAATTCTGGGGAGATATCATCACCAACAAGCTGAACGAGGCGCTCGCAGCACAAGGCGATAATGTGGTGATTAATCTGGCGTCAGATGAGTATTTTAAATCGGTGAAGCCGAAGAAATTGAATGCCGAGATTATCAAGCCGGTGTTCCTCGATGAGAAGAACGGCAAATTTAAGATAATCAGCTTCTACGCTAAGAAAGCACGCGGTCTGATGAGTCGTTTTATTATTGAAAATCGGCTGACCAAACCAGAGCAACTGACTGGTTTTAATAGCGAAGGTTACTTCTTTGATGAAGCTTCCTCCAGCAATGGCGAACTGGTGTTTAAACGCTACGAGCAGCGTTAAGTTTGCAGTCAATGCCGGATGCGGCGTGAACGCCTTATCCGGCCTACAAAAGCATGCAGATTCAATATATTGCAGAATTCACGTAGGCCTGATAAGACGCGCCAGCGTCGCATCAGGCGCTGAATGCCGGATTGTTACCCGGCATTTGTCATTTAGCGGTGATGTTTGCCTGGACCATGACCGCCGTGATGATCATGATGAGCTTTCTTATGGTGACGCGGCGGTGGCGGCGGTCCGTGTGGGTGCCAGCGATTGCCTCGCCATTCATAATGTTGTTTCCACCAGCCGTGGTCGCGCCAGTGACCGCCATCCCAGTAATAACCGCGATTATCACGATCGCCTATCTGTAATTTTACTGACGGGACTAACGTAATTTCCGCAGCCTGCGCTGCCATGGGAGCGACCAGAACCAGGGAAAGTGCGAGTACGATAGATTGCATCTTTTTCACAGGTTACTCCTTTTATCATTGCCCGTTATGGGTCGATATCCGGAGATTACGCGATGAGAACGGCGGTTGTTATTCTCCGCAATCCTAATCTCTAAGTTACCGCATTTATTGAGAATTTCTCCTTTTTCCCTGTCGTTTCTCTCCATATTTTCTTCACAAAAAAGCCGGGCTGCATAAAAGCAAACCCGGCCTGATTGAGATAATGAATAGATGTTACTGATGATTCATCATCAATTTACGCAACGCAGCAAAATCGGCGGGCAGATTATGTGAAAGCAAGGGTAAATCAGCACGTTCTGCCAGCTCTTTTGGCAGATCCAACGTTTCACCGAGAATCGCTTCCACGCTCTCTTTAAATTTCGCCGGATGCGCGGTGCCGAGGAACAAGCCATATTCGCCTGGATTCAACTGGTCACGCAGCGCACGATACGCTACGGCAGCGTGCGGCTCCGAGGTGTAGCCCAGTTCTTTTAACTCACGCATTGTCTGTTGCGTGGTTTCATCATCCACGGCTGCATAACCCAGCTCTTTCAGTTGCCAGATTTTGCGGCGGAACAACTCTTCCACACGCGGCCAGTTGTTCGGCTGACTCACGTCCATCGCGTTGGATAACGTCGCCTGAGTCGCTTTGGGGGACCACTGACCGTCGTGCAGGAAACGTGGCACGGTATCGTTCACGTTGGTCGCAGCAATAAAACGTTTCACCGGCAGACCGAGTGACTTCGCCAGCAGACCCGCCGTCAAATCGCCGAAGTTTCCGCTTGGTACCGAAACAACCAGCTGGTTGCGCGCCTCCTGCGGCAGCTGCGCAACAGCTTCAAAGTAGTAGCAAATCTGCGCCAGCAAACGGCTGATGTTAATCGAGTTAGCTGAGTTTAACCCCAGCGCCACTTTCAGTTCTTCATCATCAAACGCCTGCTTCACCAGCGCCTGACAGGCATCGAAATCGCCGTCGATGGCAACAGTTTCGATATTGCCGCCCAATGTACAGAACAGTTTTTCTTGCAGTGGACTGATTTTGCCTCGTGGATAGAGGATAACCACTTTCACATTCGGCAAACCGTAGAAAGCATGAGCCACTGCCGCTCCGGTATCACCGGAGGTCGCGGTCAGAATGGTCACTGGCTTATCACCCGCAATATGGGTCAGCATTTGTGCCATAAAGCGACCGCCGAAATCTTTAAATGCCAGCGTTGGCCCGTGGAACAATTCCAGACAACCGACATCGCTTTCAACATTGGCGACCGGAGCCGGGAAGGCAAACGCCGCGCGCACGCGCTCTTCCAGGATTTCCTGCGGGATTTCATCACCAATAAACGCCGAGAGGATCTTCGCACTGCGGGTGACAAAATCCAGCTTCAGCATCTCATCAATTTCAGTCAGGCTGAATTCCGGCAGGTCATGCGGAAAAAACAGCCCCTGATTTTTGCCCAACCCCTGGGTTACGGCTTGCGCAAAGCTGACCTGCTCGTTGTGATCTTTCAGATTGTAGAGTTTCATTTAGTTTTCCAGTACTCGTGCGCCCGCCGTATCCAGCCGGCAAATATGAACAAAACCTTCCTGATTTTGCAGGTAGTTCTTACCCAACCAGTCGGCAACGCGCTGGGCGGTATCCGGCTTGTCACACAGAGCGAACAAGGTCGGGCCGGAGCCGGAGATACCGCTCGCTACCGCGCCGATTTCCGCGACCGCCTGCCGCGCCTGCCGGAAGCCTGGCAGTAATCGTTCACGGTAGGGTTCAGCGATAACATCTTTCATCAGCTTCGCGGCAAGCTCAGGCTGACGGGAATAGCAGGCGTGAATGAAGCCTGCCAGATGTCGCCCGTGCGCAATGCAATCCTGGCGGCGATACTGCGCCGGTAAAATAGCCCGGGCTTCTGCCGTCGAGACTTTAATCCCCGGATACGCCAGCACCCACAGCCACTCATCAAACCCAGGCACTTGCTGGCTGATGATGTCGTTTTCTTCGATCATCAACTGCATACCACCTAGAAAACACGGTGCCACGTTGTCGTAATGAATGCTGCCGGAGATACGTCCTTCCAGCTCGCCCATCAAAGCCAGCAAACGAGTGTCATTAAGCGGCTTGCCGCAGTGTTCATTCATCGCCATCAGCGCCGCGACCACCGAACAGGCGCTGGAGCCTAAGCCCGAACCGATCGGCATATTCTTTTCCAGAGTCATCGCCACTGGAATTTGCTTGCCAAGCTCCTGGCAAAAACGCTCCCAGCACTGATAAACGATATTTTCCCGTGGTTCTGACGGCAGCTTATCGGCAAAGCGCCCGAGGTTGTTGAGACTGAATATCTCTGCCGCCTCAACCGTAACTACATCTCCGAGCAATGCACCATCAACGGGTGTCACCGCCGCCCCGAGCACATCAAACCCGACGCTCATATTGGCACTGGAAGCCGGGGCATAAACTTTAACCATGTCAGACTCCTAACTTCCATGAGAGGGTACGCAGCAGATCGGCAAAGACACCAGCAGCGGTAACGTCATTGCCCGCACCATATCCGCGCAGCACCAACGGCAGCGGCTGATAATAGTGGCTATAGAAGGCCAGGGCGTTTTCGCCATTTTTCACTTTGAACAGCGGATCATTACCATCCACTTCGGCAATCTTCACGCGACAGACGCCATCTTCATCAATATTGCCAACATAGCGCAAAACTTTTCCTTCATCACGGGCCTTCGCCACGCGCGCGGCAAAGCGATCGTCGAGCTGTGACAGATTCGCCATAAAAGCGGCAACATCACCCTCGGCGTTAAACTCTGCGGGCAGCACAGGTTCAATTTCAATATCCGCCAGCTCCAGTTCACGTCCCGTTTCACGGGCGAGAATCAATAGTTTACGCGCCACATCCATACCAGAAAGATCATCTCGCGGATCCGGTTCGGTATAACCCATTTCCCGTGCCAGCGTGGTCGCCTCGGAGAAACTCATGCCTTCGTCTAACTTGCCGAAGATATAAGAAAGCGATCCTGAAAGAATGCCGGAGAACTTCATCAATTCATCACCAGCATTGAGCAGATTTTGCAGGTTTTCAATAACCGGTAATCCAGCCCCAACGTTGGTGTCATAGAGGAATTTCCGCCGCGATTTTTCCGCCGCATGACGCAACAGATGGTAGTAATCCATCGACGAGGTGTTGGCCTTTTTGTTCGGCGTGACAACGTGGAAACCTTCGCGCAGGAAGTCGGCATATTGATCCGCCACTGCCTGGCTGGAGGTGCAGTCAACAATGACCGGGTTCAGCAGATGATATTCTTTCACGAGGCGAATTAAGCGCCCGAGATTAAACGGCTCTTTGGCTTGCGCCAGTTCTTCCTGCCAGTTTTCCAGATTTAGGCCATGCACATTGGTGAGCAGTGCCTTCGAGTTGGCAACACCGCAGACACGTAAGTCGATATGTTTATTCTTCAGCCAGCTTTGTTGACGCTTCAGTTGCTCCAGCAGCGCACCGCCAACGCCACCGACGCCAATCACAAACACTTCGATAACCTGATCGGTATTGAACAGCATCTGATGAGTAACGCGCACGCCAGTGGTCGCATCATCGTTATTTACCACGACAGAGATTGAGCGTTCAGAAGATCCCTGAGCAATAGCGACAATGTTGATATTGGCGCGGGCCAGCGCGGCAAAGAATTTCGCCGAGATCCCACGCAAGGTACGCATACCATCACCTACCACCGAGATAATGGCCAGCCGTTCCGTCACCGCCAGCGGCTCCAGTAAGCCTTCTTTCAGTTCCAGGTAGAACTCTTCCTGCATTGCCCGTTCAGCCCGCACACAGTCGCTTTGCGGAACGCAGAAACTGATACTGTATTCGGAAGATGATTGCGTAATCAGCACCACGGAAATACGGGCGCGTGACATCGCGGCAAAGACGCGCGCCGCCATGCCGACCATTCCTTTCATCCCCGGGCCGGAAACGCTGAACATTGCCATGTTATTCAGATTGGAAATGCCCTTGACCGGTAATTCGTCTTCATCACGACTGGCACCAATGAGCGTACCTGGTGCTTGAGGATTTCCGGTATTTTTAATCAGGCAAGGGATCTGGAACTGGGCGATGGGGGTAATGGTGCGGGGGTGAAGAACTTTAGCGCCGAAGTAGGAAAGCTCCATCGCTTCCTGGTAGGACATCGACTTCAACAACCTCGCATCGGGCACCTGACGCGGGTCGCAGGTATAGACCCCGTCAACGTCCGTCCAAATCTCGCAACAATCGGCGCGTAAACAGGCAGCCAGCACCGCCGCGGAGTAGTCGGAACCGTTGCGTCCAAGTACCACCAGTTCGCCTTTTTCATTACCGGCGGTGAAGCCTGCCATCAGCACCATGTGATCAGCCGGAATACGACTTGCCGCAATACGGCGGGTGGACTCAGCAATATCGACGGTAGATTCGAGGTAATGCCCCACTGCCAGTAGTTTTTCGACCGGATCGATAACGGTAACGTTGTGACCACGCGCTTCTAACACGCCGGCCATAATGGCGATCGACATTTTCTCGCCACGGCAAATCAGCGCAGCGTTAATGCTATCCGGGCACTGCCCTAACAAACTAATGCCATGCAGGACATGTTTTATTTGGGCAAATTCCTGGTCGACGAAAGTTTTCAATTGCGCCAGCGGGAATCCCGGCTGGGCGGCGGCGAGTCCCGTCAAAAGTTCGGCAAAAATACGTTCGGCATCGCTGATATTGGGTAAAGCATCCTGGCCGCTAATGGTTTTTTCAATCATCGCCACCAGGTGGTTGGTGATTTTGGCGGGGGCAGAGAGGACGGTGGCCACCTGCCCCTGCCTGGCATTGCTTTCCAGAATATCGGCAACCCGCAGAAAACGTTCTGCATTTGCCACTGATGTACCGCCGAACTTCAACACTCGCATGGTTGTTACCTCGTTACCTTTGGTCGAAAAAAAAGCCCGCACTGTCAGGTGCGGGCTTTTTTCTGTGTTTCCTGTACGCGTCAGCCCGCACCGTTACCTGTGGTAATGGTGATGGTGGTGGTAATGGTGGTGCTAATGCGTTTCATGGATGTTGTGTACTCTGTAATTTTTATCTGTCTGTGCGCTATGCCTATATTGGTTAAAGTATTTAGTGACCTAAGTCAATAAAATTTTAATTTACTCACGGCAGGTAACCAGTTCAGAAGCTGCTGTCAGAGACTCTTTTTTTAATCCACACAGAGACATATTGCCCATTGCAGTCAGAATGAAAAGCTGAAAAATACTTACTAAGGCGTTTTTTATTTGGTGATATTTTTTTCAATATCATGCAGCAAACGGTGCAACATTGCCGTGTCTCGTTGCTCTAAAAGCCCCAGGCGTTGCTGTAACCAGTCGACCAGTTTTATGTCATCTGCCACTGCCAGAGTCGTCAGCAATGCCATGACTCGTTCGCGTAAAGCTTGCAGTTGATGTTGGTCTGCCGTTGTGTCACTTTTCGTCGGTTGTTGTATTAATGTTGCTAATTGATAGCAATAGACCATCACTGCCTGCCCCAGATTGAGCGAAGGATAATCCGCCACCATCGGCACACCAGTAAGAACGTCAGCCAACGCTAACTCTTCGTTAGTCAACCCGGAATCTTCGCGACCAAACACCAGCGCGGCATGGCTCATCCATGAAGATTTTTCCTCTAACAGCGGCACCAGTTCAACTGGCGTGGCGTAGTAATGATATTTCGCCCGACTGCGCGCAGTGGTGGCGACAGTGAAATCGACATCGTGTAACGATTCAACCAGTGTCGGGAAAACTTTAATATTATCAATAATATCACCAGATCCATGTGCGACCCAGCGAGTGGCTGGCTCCAGATGTGCCTGACTATCGACAATCCGCAGTTCGCTAAACCCCATCGTTTTCATTGCCCGCGCCGCTGCCCCAATATTTTCTGCTCTGGCGGGTGCGACCAGAATAATCGTTATACGCATATTGCCACTCTTCTTGACCAAATGACCGCGAACAGGGTGATCACTGTCAACTTATTACGCGGCGCGAATTTACAAATCCTTAACGTAAGTCGCAGAAAAAGCCCTTTACTTAGCTTAAAAAAGGCTAAACTATTTCCTGACTGTACTAACGGTTGAATTGTTAAAAAATGCTACATATCCTTCTGTTTACTTAGGATAATTTTATAAAAAATAAATCTCGACAATTGGATTCACCACGTTTATTAGTTGTATGATGCAACTAGTTGGATTATTAAAATAATGTGACGAAAGCTAGCATTTAGATACGATGATTTCATCAAACTGTTAACGTGCTACAATTGAACTTGATATATGTCAACGAAGCGTAGTTTTATTGGGTGTCCGGCCCCTCTTAGCCTGTTATGTTGCTGTTAAAATGGTTAGGATGACAGCCGTTTTTGACACTGTCGGGTCCTGAGGGAAAGTACCCACGACCAAGCTAATGATGTTGTTGACGTTGATGGAAAGTGCATCAAGAACGCAATTACGTACTTTAGTCATGTTACGCCGATCATGTTAATTTGCAGCATGCATCAGGCAGGTCAGGGACTTTTGTACTTCCTGTTTCGATTTAGTTGGCAATTTAGGTAGCAAACATGCAGACCCCGCACATTCTTATCGTTGAAGACGAGTTGGTAACACGCAACACGTTGAAAAGTATTTTCGAAGCGGAAGGCTATGATGTTTTCGAAGCGACAGATGGCGCGGAAATGCATCAGATCCTCTCTGAATATGACATCAACCTGGTGATCATGGATATCAATCTGCCGGGTAAGAACGGTCTTCTGTTAGCGCGTGAACTGCGCGAGCAGGCGAATGTTGCGTTGATGTTCCTGACTGGCCGTGACAACGAAGTCGATAAAATTCTCGGCCTCGAAATCGGTGCAGATGACTACATCACCAAACCGTTCAACCCGCGTGAACTGACGATTCGTGCACGCAACCTGCTGTCCCGTACCATGAATCTGGGTACTGTCAGCGAAGAACGTCGTAGCGTTGAAAGCTACAAGTTCAATGGTTGGGAACTGGACATCAACAGCCGTTCGTTGATCGGCCCTGATGGCGAGCAGTACAAGCTGCCGCGCAGCGAGTTCCGCGCCATGCTTCACTTCTGTGAAAACCCAGGCAAAATTCAGTCCCGTGCTGAACTGCTGAAGAAAATGACCGGCCGTGAGCTGAAACCACACGACCGTACTGTAGACGTGACGATCCGCCGTATTCGTAAACATTTCGAATCTACGCCGGATACGCCGGAAATCATCGCCACCATCCACGGTGAAGGTTATCGCTTCTGCGGTGATCTGGAAGATTAATCGGCGTTACCACCGTCAAAAAAAATGGCGCTTTTTAGCGCCGTTTTTATTTTTCAACCTTATTTCCAGATACGTAATTGATCGTCCATTGTAACTTCTTTACTGGCTTTCATTTTCGGCAGTGAAAACGCATACCAGTCGATATTACGAGTCACAAACATCATGCCGGCCAGCGCCACCACCAGCACACTGGTTCCCAACAACAGCGCGCTATCGGCAGAGTTGAGCAGTCCCCACATCACACCATCCAGCAACAACAGCGCGAGGGTAAACAACATGCTGTTGCGCCAGCCTTTCAATACCGCCTGCAAATAAATACCGTTCATTAACGCCCCAATCAGACTGGCGATTATCCATGCCACGGTAAAACCGATATGTTCAGAAAGCGCCAGCAAGAGCAAATAAAACATCACCAATGAAAGCCCCACCAGCAAATATTGCATTGGGTGTAAACGTTGCGCGGTGAGCGTTTCAAAAACAAAGAACGCCATAAAAGTCAGTGCAATCAGCAGAATGGCGTACTTAGTCGCCCGGTCCGTTAATTGGTATTGATCGGCTGGCGTCGTCACTGCGACGCTAAACGCGGGGAAGTTTTCCCAGCCGGTATCATTGCCTGAAGCAAAACGCTCACCGAGATTATTAGCAAACCAGCTGCTTTGCCATTGCGCCTGAAAACCTGACTCGCTAACTTCCCGTTTGGCTGGCAAAAAATCACCTAAAAAACTGGGATGCGGCCAGTTGCTGGTTAAGGTCATTTCGCTATTACGCCCGGCAGGCATCACAGAAAGATCGCCGGTACCGCTTAAATTCAGGGCCATATTCAGCTTCAGGTTCTGCTTCCGCCAGTCCCCTTCGGGTAAAGGGATATGCACGCCCTGCCCGCCTTGCTCTAACCCGGTGCCGGGTTCAATGGTCAGCGCCGTTCCGTTAACTTCAGGCGCTTTCACCACACCAATACCACGCGCATCCCCGACGCTAATCACAATAAAGGGCTTGCCTAAGATGATATTTGGCGCGTTGAGCTCGCTAAGACGCGAAACATCGAAATCGGCTTTTAGCGTTAAATCACTGTGCCAGACCTGACCGGTATAAATCCCTATCTTGCGTTCTTCCACGTTCTGATTGCCATCAACCATCAATGACTCAGGTAACCAAAAATGGATAAAACTTCGTTTCCGCTCCACGGTTTTATCCTCTTCCTGCACCGTATAAAGCTCGGTCACAGGAATAGCGATAAGCGGCCCAACGAGTTTTTGCGGCCCGCTGGTACTTTGGCGAATCGCATCTTCCACATCGCTACGGTAATCGGCACGTTCGACAATCACTTGCCGAATCAGCATTATCGGAATCAACAACAGCAATACTGCACCAAACAAGGTGGTCATTTTCCAGAACAGGGGGGATTTCAACATAGTCTTCTCCTTTGCAATGGCAGCAGGATACGAAGGCTATGTGGGAAGAATTTGAAGCTATGTGAAGTGACGGTGAAGTCGAAGCGAGGCCAGCACGCCACCTTCCTGCACGTTGCGCAGCGTGACTTCGCCGTTAAACAAACGGGCGACCTCACTGACGAACGCCAACCCCAGACCGCTGCTTTTTTGCCCATTTGCACGCGGCAAAGAGTAAAAGCGTTCAAAAATACGTGACAGCGCGTAGTCAGGAATACCACTACCGGTATCCAGCACCTTAAGGGCGACGTGTTCCTGATCCACTTCGGCGCTTAGCGTTATGCGACCGCTCTCGGGGGTAAAATCGATGGCGTTATCCAGTAAATTCCCCAGCGCCTGCTCCAGTAACGCCGGTTCAGCAGCAACATTAACCTCAGTGGGCATAACATGTAGAGTGATGTTTTTTTCTGCCAACTGCACGGTGCGCGCTTCGCTGACGCGGCGAAATAATGCCGCCACATCAACAACAGTCAGAACGACTTCCTGACGATTCTCCAGTCTTGCCTGGCGTAGTAACGTTTCTACCAATGCCTGCATACGCGCATTTTGCGTCAGAATGTTGTCGGTAAAACGAGCCACCACTTCCGGTGGCGGACCTTCGCGTAAAATTTCCGCCGCGCCACGAATCGCCGCCAGTGGGCTTTTTAGCTCATGGGTTAACGCATAAACATACTGCTCAATATAGTTTTTCCCTTCCAGCTTCACGCGCATACTTTCCAGCGCCTGCGCAAGCTTACGCAACTCGCTACTGCCGAGTTCAGGAAGAGGAACGGGCTTATTGTCAGTGACGGAATCGGCATAGCGAGTGAGCCGGGCAATGGAGCGGTTGATCCACCAAACCATGCCTGCGCCAATCACCAGTGCAATCCCCAGCAAAATGGCGCTGGCCCATAAAATTCGCCGCTCACTACGCTTAATGACCGGAGCCATCGCCGCGTTCGGTTTGCCTACGCTCAAAACGCCAATAAGCCGCGAGCCGTCCATAATCGGCGCGGCAACATACATCACCGAACTTTCGGGATCGGCAGGATTTTGCAACGTGCTGCGCGCACCATACTGACCACGCAACGTTAGCCAGACGTCATTCCAGCGCGAATAATCCTGCCCAACGGCTTTATTTGCCGAATCGAACAATACTTTACCCTGCGAATCGGTCATATAGACATGATATTCATTGCGCACTTTGTTAATGCCACCGATATTGGCGCGAAACGGGCGATGTTGTAGCTGATTAAACGCCTGCGCCAGTTGCCCATGCGTTGGGTCCCCAGAGAGCAAATCGGGACGCGCCAGCTCCGCCAGCAACGTTGCGGTATCGATTAACGTCCCCTCCGTTGCTCTTCGCACGCCCGGTTTAACTTCTTTGACAAAAATAGCCAGTACGAACCAGGCCGCCACCGCCACCAGTAAAAAATAGCCCAGCAGCAACCGCATGCCGATACGCATTACAGGCCCCTCAGGCTATATCCCATGCCGCGATGAGTATTAATCGGTGAAAGATCGGGGTTGATGGCGCGCAGCTTGGCACGCAACGTTTTAATGTGGGTATCAATGGTGCGATCGTAGGTGTCCTGCGCATCTTCCCACACGCTATCCATTAGTTGCTGGCGGGACCAGACGCGGCCTGGCGACTTGAGTAACGTCTTCAGCAATAAAAACTCATACCGCGTCAGCGTTAATGGCGTGTCAAACCAGCTGATCTGCGCCGCGGGTTCATTCAATTCAAAATGACCAATACGGATGACGGGAGACGGCGACGAGAACTTCTTCACCCGACGCAGTAAGGTGCGCACCCTGGCGCACACTTCGCGGGGTGAAAACGGTTTAGCCACATAGTCGTCAGCGCCAATTTCCAGCCCAAGCAGGCGATCGACCTCTTCACTTCGGGCCGTCAGGAACAGTACAGGTAACGCCGGATGGAGCGCCAGTAACTGGCGGCATAATTCAAAGCCGCTGATATCAGGCAAACCAACATCGAGAATCATGACGTCGGGAGCCTGCTGGCGAGCTTTATCCAGCACCGGCAAGCCTCGCTCAAAGACCTCGACGGCAAAACCTTCCTGCTGCAACATGTAGACCAGCGTGTCGGCTATCCCTTGCTCATCTTCCACTAACCAGACCGTTTCCCGTTGCATAAATCGCCTCTGTTATTGCCGCCACGGCATGACAGGAACCGCGCTAATCGCGTTTTTCGGCGAACCTTCTACAACTTTGTCGGAGTAAGCCAGATAAGCGAGCGCGTTGCGTTTGGCGTCATAAAAGCGCACGACCTGTAACGACTTAAAGACCAGGGACGTGCGTTTTTTGAATACTACCTCGCCCTGAGCTTTGCCGTTTTTAATACGATCCGACAGTTCAATCGGCCCGACTTGCTGACAAGAAATAGCCGCATCGGAGGTATCTTCCGCCAGACCCAATCCCCCTTTAATACCCCCGGTTTTCGCCCGGCTCACATAACAGGTGACATTTTTCACATCGGGATCGTCAAAGGCTTCCACAACAATTTTGTGATCCGGGCCGATCATTTTAAATACGGTGTCGACCGAACCAATCTCCTCTGCATGAGCCAATGGCCCCAGCATTATCAGGCTTAAAGACAGGATCAAATGCTTGTATTTCATATTGTTACCATTTTTATCTATTACACGAGCAATTAGTTCGTCACGGTAAATAACATATTGATTAAGAACAAAATCTCAATACTTTTATTTCCGTCAAGCCCTAAAACATACTCTACTAAGAAAAAAACACTGAATGCTAAAACAGCAAAAAATGCTATTATCCAATTACCTGATGTCAGGTGCTCGTTGTTGAAAGGATGAGGATATTTTATGGATCAGGCCGGCATTATTCGCGACCTTTTAATCTGGCTGGAAGGTCATCTGGATCAGCCCCTGTCGCTCGACAATGTAGCGGCGAAAGCAGGTTATTCCAAGTGGCACTTACAGAGAATGTTTAAAGATGTCACTGGCCATGCTATTGGCGCGTATATTCGTGCTCGTCGTTTGTCGAAATCGGCGGTCGCACTACGCCTGACTGCGCGTCCGATTCTGGACATCGCGCTGCAATACCGCTTCGACTCTCAACAGACATTTACCCGCGCATTCAAGAAGCAGTTTGCCCAGACTCCTGCACTTTACCGCCGTTCTCCTGAATGGAGCGCCTTTGGTATTCGCCCGCCGCTACGTCTGGGTGAATTCACTATGCCAGAGCACAAATTTGTCACCCTGGAAGATACGCCGCTGATTGGTGTTACCCAGAGCTACTCCTGTTCGCTGGAGCAAATCTCTGATTTCCGCCATGAAATGCGTTATCAGTTCTGGCACGATTTTCTCGGCAACGCGCCGACCATTCCGCCGGTGCTCTACGGCCTGAATGAAACGCGTCCGAGTCAGGATAAAGACGACGAACAAGAAGTATTCTATACCACCGCGTTAGCCCAGGATCAGGCAGATGGCTATGTACTGACGGGGCATCCGGTGATGCTGCAGGGCGGCGAATATGTGATGTTTACCTATGAAGGTCTGGGAACCGGCGTGCAGGAGTTTATCCTGACGGTATATGGAACATGCATGCCAATGCTTAACCTGACGCGCCGTAAAGGTCAGGATATTGAGCGATACTACCCGGCAGAAGATGCCAAAGCAGGAGATCGCCCAATTAATCTGCGCTGTGAACTGCTGATTCCGATCCGTCGTTAACGCTGCAACTCATCTAATGCAGGGGCGTCCAGATGCGAGATGTCCCCTGCGGTTTCAACAACCCAGCCAGACGCCAGCCACAGGCTTTCCTGATAATCCACGCGCGAAATAGAACAGTTACGCAGACGTAAGCGGCGCTCTGCCCATGCTGGTAATCCGAGAATCGTACTCACCAGGCATCCCAGTGCAATACCATGACTCACCAGCAGCGGTCGGCTTCCCTGCGGTAAGTCCCGGCAAGATTCCAGTGCCGCATTGACGCGATCGCTGAGCTCCTGCATTGACTCGCCTTCAGGAATACGCCCGTCAACGGTGCCATTGACCAGCTGCCGACGCCAGTTCTCTTCTTCTTCGGTCAGAGAATCGATATGTCTTTTTTCCAGCACACCCATGTTTAATTCACGCAGGCGAGAATCAAAGATGATGTCACAGCCGCAGGCCTGGGCGATGATTTCCGCCGTACGCCGGGTGCGTCCTAAATCGCTACTGATGATATGCGTAATGCCAAGCTCTTTGGCACGGGTTGCCACCTGCATCGCCTGTTGCTCACCTTTGGCGGTCAGCGGGCTGTCAGACTGGCCCTGAATACGTCGCTCGGCGTTCCACTGCGTTTCACCGTGGCGGACTAGGTATACCTGTAACATGCTTTTTTTCCGTATACTGCTGTAACGTTAATTTTCTGAGTAATGCTGATTATGCACCAAGTTGTCTGTGCGACCACCAATCCCGCTAAAATTCAGGCCATTCTGCAGGCATTTCACGAGATCTTCGGCGAAGGATCCTGCCATATTGCATCCGTTGCCGTCGAGAGCGGTGTACCGGAACAACCCTTTGGCAGTGAGGAAACGCGCGCTGGCGCACGAAATCGGGTAGCAAATGCCCGCCGTTTACTTCCAGAGGCTGATTTTTGGGTGGCGATTGAAGCTGGCATCGATGGTGACAGCACTTTCAGTTGGGTGGTGATTGAAAACGCCAGCCAGCGCGGCGAGGCGCGTTCGGCTACTTTGCCGTTGCCTGCGGTGATTCTGGAAAAAGTGCGTGAAGGCGAGGCGCTCGGCCCCGTGATGTCGCGTTATACCGGTATTGATGAGATTGGTCGTAAGGAAGGGGCGATCGGCGTGTTTACCGCCGGGAAACTCACCCGCGCCAGCGTCTATCACCAGGCGGTGATCCTGGCGCTGAGTCCGTTTCATAATGCCGTGTATCAGGCATTGTAGGACGGATAAGGCGTTCACGCCGCATCCGGCATTCGGTGCACGATGCCTGATGCGACGCTGCCGCGTCTTATCAGGCCTACAAAATCAATCGCTTTTCAGCAACACCTCTTCCAGCCACTGGCGCAGCTCAACGGGCGCGGCTTTCAGGCTGTTAGATCCACGCGTAATCGTCGCGATGCCCGCGCCGAGTTCATTTTTTAACTCACGCTGGCTCATTTCGCCGCGCAACAGCTCTTCGACAATACGCACGCGAGTCCCCAACGCTTCGCGCTCATCTGGCGTCAGCATCAGGTTTAACAACGGTAAATGGAGATCGTTTTGGTAGGCATTCTTAAGCAGGTCGACAAAACGTAACCACTCCTGGTGACGCTGTTCTGCCATCGCTGCTGAATAGGGTGATTGTTGGGCCATAATATGTCGCCATTGTTAGCGGGGGAAGCAAAATGCCTCCCCCGGTTGTACTCGCTAAAGAGTACGATAGCATATCATAAACGTGCGGATCAGTAACGACGTCCCCATTCCGTGGCGCTCATCAACGTCGGTTTATCCCCCATGAAATAGCGGTAGTAAGCGTCATAAGCCAGCACGTTCTTCACATAACCGCGCGTCTCGGAGAACGGAATACTCTCGACAAATGCCACAGCGTCGATACGCCCGGCGCTGTTGCCAAGCCAGGTTCGCACCCGTCCAGGTCCGGCGTTATAAGCTGCTGAGGAGAAAATACGGTTATTGCCAAACTGCTGATAAACATATTGCAGGTAACTGGTGCCAATGTTGATATTCGTTTCCGGATCCAGCAATTGCCCAGGGCTGCTATAACCAGGAATAGAGAACATCTTCACCGTATGGGTCGCTGTACCAGGCATAATCTGCATCAGGCCGCTGGCCCCTACCGGTGATTTCACTTTCGGATTCCAGGCGCTCTCCTGACGGGCAATCGCCATCGCATAGCTTTGCGGGATCTCTTTCCCACTGGTGTAACGTTTGAAAAGATCGTTGTAAGCCAGCGGGAATCGCTCTTCCAGATGATCCCAAAGCTTCCCGGCGATCGTTGCCTGAACGCTAAGATCCCACCATTGGTTATTGAAAGCATACCGAGCCAGTTGAGCCTGCTCTGTTTTTGACTTGCTCTTCACCAGATTGGCCCACTCGCTACGCGCGGTGTTATCGAGATTCCAGTACATCAACTCGCGCACGCGCGCCATCTCCGGCCCCTGAGTCAGGGCGCTGTCAACATTCTGCGGCGCTTTATCAATCTTCAGCTCATACTCTTCTCCGATGCGTTGTGCTGCAACCATCGGGTAGAAACCACGCTGTTGCATGAGTTGATGCAAAATCTCTTTCGCTTCAGCTTCACGTCCGCGTTCCAGCAATAAATCCGCCTGCCAGTAACGCCATTCATCTTTCTCTTTTGCTTCCATCGGCAGACGCGCCAGCCAGGTATTCAGGCCGCGACGATCGCCGGTGCCAAGTGCCATTCGCACACGGCGTTCAATCAACGACGTGGATTGCGAGCGCATAATGGCGTCATCGCGCCATTTCGCCTGCTCGTCGGTGACATCGTTGCCCATCAAACGCCAGGCGACGATATCGCGCAGCTCCTGAATATGATCTTCATTAAGCTGCTGCGCCTGGGCAAGCGACGGGATCATCAGCCGTGCATTTTCAGCATCCTGCCGCGCCACACTGGCAAACGCCACCGCCGCCATTTGACGGGTAAAATCGGTCGCTCCGGTTGTACGCGCGAAGGTCAGTACCGTATTAGGGTTGTTCGCCAGTGAAATGATTGCCGAGGCGATAGTCTGGTAATCGGCAGGCATCTGCCCTGCCAGCACTGTTACCAGGCCAGTGTTACCCGCTTTCATCGCCAGACGGATACGCTCTAAATAAGCCAGCGGATCTTGTTTACCTGACGCACGCCAGACGCTAAATAACTTGTCACAGGCGTTAGGCTGGCTCTTGCCGGTTAGCCACAGCTCTTTCGCCCCTTGCCAGGCTTCTTCACTCTGCCCGGTGTTCCATTTCGCATAGTAGTAATTACATTGCGCTTCGGTAGTTCCGGGCTTTTCCGGGCTAAAGGCTAACAAGCCACGCCAGTCTTCACGCCGCGCCAGTTCATTGACGAAACGAGATTGCAGCGTGCGAGCGGGAGGAAGCGTGGGGTTAGCGCGAACAAAGTTAGTGACCGTCACCGCCGGTTGATTCATCAGATCATCGGTGATCTGGCGGTATTCCAGGTAGGGATAAAGCGGATAATCCTTCAGTCTAGGCATCATTTGTTCGACCACATCCATTTGTCGATTATCCCAGGCCTGCTTGATTTGCGCGTAACGGCTACGCTGCTCATCCAGTGAGTCGGCTCGCGCCACGCTGCTGACCGTCAGCAGACAGACACCGGCAGCCAACAGCCGCCAGGTAACTTGTTTGGCTTTTTCCACAAGCGCATCCTCTAAGTGTAAATACATCAATGCAGCGTCATGCCGCGTAATAGATTTATGCTAACCAGTCATTGCCGTTTACGCCACGTTACGGACACTTTTTTACTTTTACTGCGAAGGTGATCGACCAACTGGGATTAGGCGGGGAAAAAGGCTACACTTCGCCTTTGAAAACTCATCATCACGATAAACATAGAGGCGAAGTCCAACGTGGCTCAATTCGTTTATACCATGCATCGTGTCGGCAAAGTTGTTCCGCCGAAACGTCATATTTTGAAAAACATCTCTCTGAGTTTCTTCCCTGGGGCAAAAATTGGTGTCCTGGGTCTGAACGGCGCGGGTAAGTCTACCCTGCTGCGCATTATGGCGGGCATTGATAAAGACATCGAAGGTGAAGCGCGTCCGCAGCCAGACATCAAGATTGGTTACCTGCCGCAGGAACCGCAGCTGAACCCGGAACACACCGTGCGTGAGTCCATTGAAGAAGCGGTTTCTGAAGTGGTTAACGCCCTGAAACGCCTGGATGAAGTGTATGCGCTGTACGCCGATCCGGATGCCGATTTTGACAAGCTGGCCGCTGAACAAGGCCGTCTGGAAGAGATCATTCAGGCTCACGACGGTCATAACCTGAACGTACAGCTGGAGCGTGCGGCGGATGCGCTACGTCTGCCGGACTGGGACGCGAAAATCGCTAACCTCTCCGGTGGTGAGCGTCGTCGCGTAGCGTTGTGCCGCCTGCTGCTGGAAAAACCAGACATGCTGCTGCTCGACGAACCGACCAACCACCTGGATGCCGAATCCGTGGCCTGGCTGGAACGCTTCCTGCACGACTTCGAGGGCACCGTGGTGGCGATTACCCACGACCGTTACTTCCTCGATAACGTTGCAGGCTGGATCCTCGAACTTGACCGCGGTGAAGGTATTCCGTGGGAAGGCAACTACTCCTCCTGGCTGGAGCAGAAAGATCAGCGCCTGGCGCAGGAAGCTTCACAAGAAGCGGCGCGTCGTAAGTCGATCGAGAAAGAGCTGGAGTGGGTACGTCAGGGAACTAAAGGCCGCCAGTCGAAAGGTAAAGCACGTCTGGCACGCTTTGAAGAGCTGAACAGCACCGAATATCAGAAACGTAACGAAACCAACGAACTGTTTATTCCACCTGGACCGCGTCTGGGCGATAAAGTGCTGGAAGTCAGCAACCTGCGTAAATCCTACGGTGATCGCCTGCTGATTGATGACCTGAGCTTCTCGATCCCGAAAGGGGCAATCGTCGGGATCATCGGTCCGAACGGCGCGGGTAAATCGACCCTGTTCCGTATGATCTCTGGTCAGGAACAGCCGGACAGCGGCACCATCACTTTAGGTGAAACGGTGAAACTGGCATCGGTTGATCAGTTCCGTGACTCAATGGATAACAGCAAAACCGTTTGGGAAGAAGTTTCCGGCGGGCTGGATATTATGAAGATCGGCAACACCGAGATGCCAAGCCGCGCCTACGTTGGCCGCTTTAACTTTAAAGGGGTTGATCAGGGTAAACGCGTTGGTGAACTTTCCGGTGGTGAGCGCGGTCGTCTGCATCTGGCGAAGCTGCTGCAGGTTGGCGGCAACATGCTGCTGCTCGACGAACCAACCAACGACCTGGATATCGAAACCCTGCGCGCGCTGGAAAACGCCCTGCTGGAGTTCCCGGGCTGTGCGATGGTTATCTCGCACGACCGTTGGTTCCTCGACCGTATCGCCACGCACATCCTGGACTACCAGGATGAAGGTAAAGTTGAGTTCTTCGAAGGTAACTTTACTGAGTACGAAGAGTACAAGAAACGCACGCTGGGCGCAGACGCACTGGAGCCGAAGCGTATCAAGTACAAGCGTATTGCGAAGTAATGCGTAAAATGCCGGATGCGGCGTGAACGCCTTATCCGGCCTACAAACCAAGAAATTTCAATACGTTGTGAATCTCCAGGCCTGATAAGACGCGGTAAGCGTCGCATCAGGCATTGAGCACCGAATGCCGGATACGGCGTGAACGCCTTTTCCGGCCTACAACAGCCTTAGTATCCGCAATTTCGTAGCGGGTCACCCGTGCAGGTTTTTTCAAACCTTGTTTAATCTCGACAGCCTCTTCCAGAAAGGTTTTCAACTCATCAAAAAACTTATTTTATACCTCGCCTTTGAGCCGTTTCATCGCGGTTATCTCTGCTCCCCCATCATCTCCCGCACCAGCTCCACGCAGCGCAGGAAACGGCTGTCATAATCGTCCTCTTCAACCCGCACGAATTCGATATTGTTCTCTTCCAGCATCTCCACCAGCAAGTTCTGGAACTCTTTGCGATCCACCGAACTGCCGAGGCTGCGTAAACCATCCGCCACCCACGGCGTGTTGTTCTCCAGCAGGATCACCAGATCGAAACGGTATTCATCAATCAACGCCTGCACGAACGGATGCTCACGCCCTTCGTACTTTTTGCAGAACGCCTGGGTAGTGACAAAATCAGTGTCAATAAACGCCACTTTATTGGCGTATTTCACTGCAAAATCAATGTATTGTGCGTGGCCCAGCGCGATTTTATCGTAGTCGGAATACTGCAATGCGATCTCATCACCGCCGAGGTGTGAAAAGACATAATCGCGACCATATTCCCACGCACTGGTGGTATTGAAGATATTGGCAAGTTTGTTTACCAGGGTGGATTTACCGCTCGACTCGCCGCCAAGGATCGCCACGGTACGCACAAAGAACGGCTTCACTTCCGTAGGAATATATTCCCAGTAGCGGAACGGGTTTTCGCGGATCTGCGCACCGCTGATACTCATAAAGGTACGTTTCGGATCGACCAGTACCGTCTCGATCCCCAGATGTTCCATATACTGTGGCGCATCGGCTTCTTCCGAGGTGTAGATCAGGTCCGGCTGGATCCCCTTTTCAGCCATAAACTTTTTGATGCCGTTGCTCCACACATCCCAGCCATGCGGATACGGCTCCATGCCCTCTTCGTTGAAAGCATGAATGCGAATATTTTTCTGATATTTAAAAGTTTGCAATAACCAGCGCAGACGATCCGGCACCGTGGGCTGCTGCGACATGGCGCTGTCTTCAAACAACGCGCGGTCGCGGGTATCGTCAAAACCCATAATGATATGCAGCTCGTCAACCTGGCTACAGGCGCGCTGGATAAGGTAGATATGTCCGGTATGCAGCGGGTAGAACTTACCGAATACGACACCAATGGTTTTCTTCTGCCGGGGAAATTCAAGCCCCAAAAAACGGTGCAACGCCTCCAGCTTTTGCGCGCTGGGGCTTTTAATTTTGGCATTCAGTAACTGGCTTAAATACCCTTTGGTCATACCGCTGGCATCAGCTACCTGCTGTAACGTGCAGCCCTGTTGCTTGATGGCAGTTTTCAGGTAATCAAATGACGACATATCTCCCTCCGTATCTCTCATTATAAGTCGTCGAACACGCTAAGCGCGTCGGAGAGTTTTTTAACGCCAAAAATCTGCATCCCTTCCGGCGCTTTTTTCGGCACGTTAGCCGCCGGAACAATCGCCCGGCGAAAACCGTGTTTCGCCGCTTCAGAGATTCGCTCCTGACCGCTGGGCACCGGGCGGATCTCCCCTGCCAGCCCGACTTCACCAAACACCACCAGATCCTGCGGTAGCGGTCTGTCACGCAGGCTGGAAACCATCGCCAGCAGTAACGCTAAGTCGGCACTGGTTTCGGTTACCTTCACACCACCGACCACGTTCACAAATACATCCTGATCGGCCATTTGCAGACCACCGTGACGGTGCAAGACAGCCAGCAGGATTGCCAGACGGTTTTGCTCCAGACCTACCGCCACGCGGCGCGGATTCGCCATCATCGAGTGATCGACCAGCGCCTGAATCTCCACCAGCAACGGACGCGTTCCTTCCCACACCACCATCACGGAGCTGCCGGAGGTCACTTCATCTCCGCGACTTAAGAAAATTGCCGAAGGGTTGCTGACTTCACGCAGCCCCTGTTCGGTCATCGCGAAGACGCCCAGCTCATTCACCGCGCCGAAGCGGTTTTTATGGCTGCGCAAGGTGCGAAAACGGGAGTCGGCATCGCCATCCAAAAGCACCGAACAGTCGATACAGTGTTCCAGCACTTTAGGGCCCGCCAGCGAGCCATCTTTGGTTACGTGTCCAACCATGACAATCGCCACACCGCGCGTTTTGGCGAAGCGTGTCAAATAAGCCGCCGTTTCACGCACCTGCGCCACGCTACCAGGCGATGACTGTACATCCGCCATATGCATCACCTGGATGGAGTCAATTACCATCAGCTTCGGTTGCTCTTCTTCAGCAATCAGGCAGATCTGCTCGATGCTGGTTTCCGACAACATATTGAGATTGTCAGTCGGCAGGCCAAGGCGATGAGCGCGCATTGCCACCTGTTGCAGCGACTCTTCGCCGGTGACATACAGCGTTTTCATCTGCTGGGCCAGTTTGCACAGCGTTTGCAGCAACAGCGTGGATTTCCCCGCACCAGGGTTACCGCCAATCAGAATGGCACTTCCTGGCACCACGCCGCCGCCTAGTACGCGGTCGAACTCTTTAAATCCGGTGGAAAAACGCGGCAGCTCTTCAAGGCTGATATCGGAGAGTTTCTGGACTTTTGCCACCCCGGCGCTACCGGCATAGCCACTGAGACGCTCGTTACGCGCCACCGTTGGCGACGCAGCAAGACGCACCTCGGTGATGGTGTTCCAGGCATGACAGGCACTGCACTGCCCCTGCCAGCGCGGATAATCGGCCCCGCATTCATTACAAACAAAGGCGCGTTTTGGAGCTTTTGCCACGGTGTACCTCGTTAATGCTGTGCCGCCCGCAGGATGACGGGCAGGCAATTACTTCTGATTCAGGCTGCCAGAGAGGATGCAGAATACCCCCATCAGGTCAGCGTGACGGATGGTGACTTCCGTCTTTTCATTCACTTTTGGCTTGGCATGGTAGGCAATCCCCAGCCCTGCCGCTTTGATCATCGGCAGGTCATTGGCTCCATCGCCAATCGCCACGGTCTGCGCCAGCGGGATTTCATACTCCTGCGCGAGGCGGGTCAGAGTTTTCGCTTTGTACTGCGCGTCAACGATGTCGCCGATCACATTGCCGGTAAATTTACCGTCCATGATCTCCAGTTCATTGGCTACCACGGCGGTCAGGCGCAGCTTGTCGCGCAGGTATTCAGCAAAGAAAGTAAAGCCGCCGGAGGCAATCGCCACTTTCCAGCCCAGCGTTTCCAGCTTGAGCACCAGCTGCGTTAAGCCTGGCATCAGCGGCAGATTTTCACGCACCTGTTGCAGAATATTGGCATCAGCGCCTTTCAGCGTCGCCACGCGGCTGCGCAGGCTGGCGGTAAAATCGAGTTCGCCGCGCATCGCCCGTTCGGTTACCTCCGCCACCATCTCGCCCGTTCCGGCCAGTTTGGCAATTTCATCAATACATTCAATCTGGATGGCGGTGGAATCCATGTCCATCACCAGCAAACCCGGCGTGCGCAGGTGCGGGATTTTCCCCAGCGGCGCGACATCCAGTTGCGCTTCATGGGCCAGGCGCGTAGCGCGCGCGGTGAGTGAACCTGCCAGACGAATCACCTGATAATCTTCCACGCACCAGGCGGCAACAATCACCATCGCCGCGCCCAGTTTGCTCTGGTATTGGGTCAGGCGTTGTTTATCCAGCCCACGACCATACAGCAGCCAGCCGCTACGACCTGCGTGGTAATCCAGTGGCATCACTTCATCACCACTTAATGAAAGAGGCAGACCCGGCCATAAAGAGACATCTTCAGGCAGGTCGCACCAGGTAATGTTAGGCATTAAGGCTCCTGTAAAATCGTTCGAAGCAGGGAAAATAACGCATGAGGCTACCTTGTATCCATTGCTTCTGGCAACATTAAGTCTCAAATTTTCAAAGGGTGGAAGATGGCTCGCACAAAACTGAAATTCCGGCTGCATCGGGCAGTGATTGTCCTGTTCTGTCTTGCCTTGTTAGTGGCACTGATGCAGGGGGCGTCATGGTTTAGTCAAAACCACCAGCGACAGCGTAATCCACAGCTGGAAGAACTGGCCCGCACCCTGGCGCGTCAGGTGACGCTGAACGTTGCACCGCTGATGCGTACCGACTCACCAGATGAAAAACGCATTCAGGCGATCCTCGATCAGTTAACGGATGAAAGCCGCATCCTCGACGCGGGTGTGTATGACGAACAAGGCGATCTTATCGCCCGTTCAGGCGAAAGCGTCGAAGTGCGCGACCGGCTGGCGCTCGACGGTAAAAAAGCAGGCGGCTATTTTAACCAGCAGATTGTCGAGCCAATTGCGGGTAAAAACGGACCGCTCGGCTATCTGCGCCTGACACTCGACACCCATACGCTCGCCACCGAAGCCCAACAGGTGGATAACACCACTAACATTTTACGCCTGATGTTGCTGCTCTCACTGGCAATCGGCGTAGTGCTGACCCGCACGCTGCTACAGGGTAAACGCACCCGCTGGCAGCAATCGCCCTTCCTGTTAACCGCCAGCAAACCGGTGCCGGAAGAGGAAGAAAGCGAGAAAAAAGAGTGACCCATTACTACAAGAAAGGAAATCGTTATGTCCACATTACGCCTGCTCATCTCTGACTCTTACGACCCGTGGTTTAACCTGGCGGTGGAAGAGTGTATTTTTCGCCAAATGCCCGCCACGCAGCGCGTTCTGTTTCTCTGGCGCAATGCCGACACGGTAGTGATTGGTCGCGCGCAGAACCCGTGGAAAGAGTGTAATACCCGGCGGATGGAAGAAGATAACGTCCGCCTGGCGCGGCGCAGTAGCGGTGGCGGCGCGGTGTTCCACGATCTCGGCAATACCTGCTTTACCTTTATGGCTGGCAAGCCGGAGTACGATAAAACCATCTCTACGTCGATTGTGCTCAATGCGCTGAACGCGCTCGGCGTCAGCGCCGAAGCGTCCGGGCGTAACGATCTGGTGGTGAAAACAGTCGAAGGCGACCGCAAAGTCTCAGGCTCGGCCTATCGCGAAACCAAAGATCGTGGCTTCCACCACGGCACTTTGCTGCTCAATGCCGACCTTAGCCGCCTGGCAAACTATCTCAATCCGGATAAAAAGAAACTGGCGGCGAAAGGCATTACCTCAGTGCGTTCCCGCGTGACCAACCTCACCGAGCTGCTGCCGGGGATCACCCATGAGCAGGTTTGCGAGGTCATAACCAAGGCCTTTTTCGCCCATTATGGCGAGCGTGTAGAAGCGGAAATCATCTCCCCGGACAAAACGCCAGACTTGCCAAACTTCGCCGAAACCTTTGCCCGTCAGAGTAGCTGGGAATGGAACTTCGGTCAGGCTCCGGCATTCTCGCATCTGCTGGATGAACGCTTTAGCTGGGGCGGCGTGGAACTGCATTTCGACGTTGAAAAAGGCCATATCACCCGCGCCCAGGTGTTTACCGACAGCCTCAACCCCGCGCCGCTGGAAGCCCTCGCCGGGCGACTGCAAGGCTGCCTGTACCGCGCGGATATGCTGCAACAAGAGTGCGAAGCGCTGTTGGTTGACTTCCCGGACCAGGAAAAAGAGCTACGGGAGTTGTCGACGTGGATAGCGGGGGCGGTAAGGTAACTCGCTGATTAAAATACCAAAGGAAGGGAATATGATCGATCTGGAAAACCAGGAGCGGGAGATTATCAATTTAATGTTAAGCCAGCGTATTTCCTGGCTAGCCGCCGTGCGTATCAGGCATAAATTATCGCTTGCTGAAGTAAGTAAAATGTTAGGTATCTCGATTAATTCTCTAAAACAGATCGAAAAGACGGAACGGCTTAGCTCAAACATCAAAAGCAAAATGGCAGAAATTTATGGTTGTCCACCAGAGTTGCTGATATGCCCTTCCTGGATGACGGCTGAACATAAATGAATAGATTCGTGAATAGATACTTGAATGGATTTTATTTTCTATCCATATGAAAAATAATAGTAAATCTATAAATCAGTTGCTATTGATGAATAGATACTAAAAAGCCGGAGCAGTCTCCTGCTCCGGCTTAACACGACGTTCGCCTTTCAGCGAAACACAATTACTCTTTATCGCCCAGCAGAACGGATTCCAGTGCGATTTTGATCATGTCGTTGAAGGTGGTCTGACGCTCAGCGGCAGTGGTCTGCTCGTGAGTGCGGATGTGGTCAGACACGGTGCAGATGGTCAGGGCTTTCGCGCCAAACTCTGCAGCCACGCCGTAGATACCAGCCGCTTCCATTTCCACGCCGAGGATGCCGTATTTTTCCATCACGTCGAACATTTCGCCGTCCGGAGAGTAGAACAGGTCAGCGGAGAACAGGTTACCCACGCGAGCATCAACGCCCAGTGCTTTAGCCGCGTCTACCGCGTTACGCACCATGTCAAAGTCAGCGATAGCGGCAAAGTCATGATCTTTAAAACGGATGCGGTTAACTTTGGAATCGGTGCAGGCACCCATACCGATAACGACGTCGCGCAGTTTTACGTGCGGCAGAACTGCGCCACAGGAACCCACGCGGATAATTTTCTTCACGCCGAAATCGGTGATCAGTTCTTTGGTGTAGATGGAGCAGGACGGGATACCCATACCGTGACCCATTACGGAAATTTTGCGGCCTTTGTAAGTACCGGTGAAGCCCAGCATACCGCGAACGTTGTTCACTTCACGGGCATCTTCAAGGAAAGTTTCAGCAATATACTTTGCACGCAGCGGGTCGCCTGGCATCAAAACTACGTCAGCGAAATCGCCCATTTCTGCATTAATGTGTGGGGTAGCCATTGTTTTATCCTTATCTACATGTTTTCACCCTCTCCCTGTGGGAGAGGGCCGGGGTGAGGGCATCAAGCCGCACCCATTATCAGAACATGGCTTTGCCATATTCCATATCAGAAGTACCAAAATATTTTGCCAGAGTCTGGCCGATATCCGCGAAGGTTTCACGGTGACCCAGTGAGCCCGGTTTTACTTTCGGGCCGTAAACCAGTACCGGAATGTGTTCACGCGTGTGGTCAGTACCGGTCCAGGTCGGATCACAACCGTGGTCAGCAGTGAGGATCAGGATGTCGTCATCGCGCAGCAGAGACATCAGCTCCGGCAGACGGCGGTCGAACAGCTCCAGACCCGCAGCATAACCGGCGACGTCGCGACGGTGGCCCCAGGAAGAGTCGAAGTCAACGAAGTTGGTGAAGACGATAGTGTTATCACCCGCTTCTTTCATCTCTTTGATGGTGGCGTCAAACAGCGCGTCCAGGCCAGTTGCTTTCACTTTCTTGGTGATACCGCAGTTGGCGTAGATGTCGGCAATTTTACCGACAGAAACCACCTGACCGTGTTTTTCATCAACCAGTTTCTGCAGCACGGTCGGTGCTGGCGGCTCAACAGCCAGGTCGTGACGGTTACCGGTACGCTGGAAGTTACCGGCTTTGTCACCGATAAACGGACGAGCGATAACACGACCGATGTTGTAGCCGCCGTTGGTCAGCTCTTCACGGGCGATTTCGCACAGTTCGTAGAGTTTATCCAGGCCAAAGGTTTCTTCGTGGCAGGCAATCTGGAACACAGAGTCAGCGGAGGTATAGAAAATCGGCTTGCCGGTTTTCATGTGCTCTTCGCCCAGCTGATCCAGAATGACCGTACCGGAAGAGTGGCAGTTACCGAGGTAACCCGGCAGATTAGCGCGTTCGACCAGTTTATCCAGCAGCTCTTGCGGGAAGCTGTTTTCGTGATCAGAGAAATATCCCCACTCAAACAGAACCGGGACACCGGCGATTTCCCAGTGACCAGACGGGGTATCTTTACCGGATGACATTTCGTGCGCCCATGCGTACGCGCCGATAACTTCAGCGTTGCCGTCCATTCCCGCCGGAATGAAACCGGTAGAACCTTCGTGTGCTTTCGCCAGCCCCAGACGGGTCAGATTTGGCAGATTGAGCGGGCCTTTACGACCGTTATCAGCTTCGCCTTTGGCACAGGCTTCTGCGATATGACCCAGGGTGTCAGCCCCGACGTCACCAAAGCGTTCTGCATCTTCTGTAGCGCCGATGCCGAATGAGTCCAGCACCATAATAAATGCACGTTTCATATGTTCTCCGTACTCAGTGCTTCAAATTTAAATGATCAGATCAGTATACCGTTATTCACTGATACGACGATAGACAGTTGGTGTGCTTTCCGGTGCTTTATCGGCAAGTTTAATTGCCGCTTTCACCGCTTTCGCCGCTTCCTGCCAGCTGTTTTCGTCTTTCGCGTGGATAACCGCCAGCGGACGCTGACCGTCTACCTGGTCGCCCAGACGCGCCATATCAGTAAAGCCGACGCTGTAATCGATGGTGTCAGATGCCTGACGGCGTCCACCGCCCATTGCAACCACTGCCATCCCCAGCGCGCGGGTATCCATTTCACTGACAAAACCTTCGGTATCAGCATAGACTGCTTTCGTCAGCATCGCTGTCGGCAGATACTTCGCGTAGTTCTCAACGAAGTCGGTCGGGCCTTTTTGTGCCGCTACCATACGACCAAAGACTTCTGCCGCTTTACCGTTGTCCAGCACCGCCTGCAATTTCGCGCGCGCTTCGGCGTCATCTTTCGCCAGTTTGCCGGAGATCAGCATCTCCACGCACAGCGCCATCGTGACATCAAACAGACGCGGGTTACGATACTCACCCGTCAGGAACTGCACCGCTTCACGAACTTCAACCGCGTTACCTGCACTGGAGGCCAGTACCTGATTCATGTCGGTGAGCAGCGCGGTGGTGCGCACGCCAGCGCCGTTAGCCACGCCAACAATCGCTTCGGCAAGGGCTTCAGAGAGTTCGTAGGTCGGCATAAACGCGCCGCTACCCACTTTCACGTCCATCACCAGCGCATCCAGACCTTCCGCCAGTTTCTTCGCCAGGATCGAGGCAGTGATCAGCGGGATAGAGTCCACGGTTGCGGTAATATCACGGGTCGCGTAGAAACGTTTATCCGCCGGAGCCAGTGAGCTGGTCTGACCGATAATCGCCACGCCGACGTCTTTAATAATTTCGCGGAAACGGTTGTCATCCGGGAAAATGTCGAAGCCAGGGATGGATTCCAGTTTGTCGAGCGTACCGCCAGTATGACCGAGGCCGCGACCAGAGATCATCGGAATATAGCCGCCGCAGGCTGCGACCATCGGCCCCAACATCAGCGAAGTCACATCGCCGACGCCGCCGGTCGAGTGTTTATCAACAATCGGGCCATTCAGATGCAGGCTTTTCCAGTCGAGAACGGTTCCTGAATCTCGCATCGCCATGGTCAGCGAGACACGCTCAGGCATTGTCATATCGTGGAAGAAAATGGTCATCGCGAGGGCGGCAATCTGCCCTTCGGAGATAGTGTTGTCGCGAATACCGTTGATAAAGAAACGAATTTCTTCATCGCTCAGCGCATGACCATCACGTTTTTTACGAATAATTTCTTGTGCGAGAAACAAGGTAACCTCCCGAGGAAAAGAGTATGAGGCGGCTTTTGCCGGATGCGTCTACGCCTTATCCGGCCTACGGGTAGATACGTCTCGTAGGCCTGATAAGCGCAGCGCATCAGGCGTAAAGCATCTTACTTAGTAGCTGCTGGCGCTCTTACCGTCGCCGTGACCCAGCGCTTTCAGCAGGCTTGCCAGCAGGCTGGAAGCACCAAAGCGGTAGTGACGCGCATCAGCCCAGTCAGCACCAAACAGTTCATCTGCGATGGCGAGATATTTCTGCGCATCTTCCGCAGTACGCACGCCGCCCGCCGGTTTGAAACCAACGGTTTTTTCTACGCCCATATCACGGATCACTTCCATCATGATGCGCGCGCTTTCCGGCGTCGCGTTCACAGCCACTTTACCGGTAGAGGTTTTGATGAAGTCCGCACCCGCTTTGATGGAGATTTCAGACGCTTTACGGATCAGCGCTTCGTCTTTCAGTTCGCCGGTTTCGATGATCACTTTCAGCAGTACATTCGCTGCCGCGCAAGCCTCTTTACAGGCTTTCACCAGGTCAAAACCAACCTGCTCGTTGCCCGCCATCAGCGCGCGGTACGGGAACACAACGTCAACTTCATCTGCACCGTAGGCGATTGCCGCACGGGTTTCTGCCAGCGCGATTTCGATGTCATCGTTACCGTGTGGGAAGTTGGTTACCGTAGCGATTCGGATTTCCGGGGTGCCCTGCTCTTTCAGCGTTTTGCGAGCAATCGGGATAAAGCGAGGATAGATACAGATAGCGGCGGTATTGCCGACCGGGGTTTTGGCCTGATGACACAGAGCAATTACTTTCTCGTCGGTGTCGTCGTCATTCAGGGTGGTCAGGTCCATTAATTTCAGTGCACGCAGGCTGCTTGCTTTCAGATCAGTCATTTCATTCTCCTGGCTTGTCGCCAATAAAATTCACCTTGCGAGTTTGTTAGTATTCTAACATCTACTCCGCAACACACTTCGATATACATCACAATTAAGGAAATCTACTTACAAGTTTGCATCACTGTAATGCGATCTGGTTCAAATAATTCACTTTCAAATGAATGCGTCAGTGGTGGCAAACGCATCAGGATCAAAGTGAACATCACGAAACTTCTTACAATGGCGCATCACCTTCGGCATAAAAGGAAAAGAAGATGCCCACTTCTCATGAAAATGCACTGCAACAACGTTGCCAGCAAATTGTCACCAGCCCAGTGCTTAGCCCGGAGCAGAAGCGCCATTTTCTGGCACTGGAAGCAGAAAACAATCTGCCTTATCCGCAGCTGCCTGCCGAGGCCCGCCGCGCGCTGGATGAGGGTGTAATCTGCGATATGTTTGAAGGTCATGCGCCGTACAAACCGCGCTATGTCTTACCCGATTACGCCCGTTTTCTGGCGAACGGTTCCGAATGGCTGGAGCTGGAAGGCGCGAAAGATCTTGATGACGCACTCTCTCTGCTGACCATTCTTTACCACCACGTACCGTCGGTCACATCGATGCCGGTCTACCTGGGGCAACTGGATGCGTTGTTGCAACCGTATGTTAGAATTCTAACACAAGACGAGATCGATATTCGAATAAAACGTTTCTGGCGTTACCTCGACAGAACCCTGCCAGACGCCTTTATGCACGCCAATATCGGCCCGTCTGATTCGCCCATCACCCGTGCGATATTACGTGCAGATGCAGAGTTGAAGCAGGTTTCACCGAACCTGACCTTTATCTACGATCCAGAAATCACCCCTGATGACCTGCTGCTGGAAGTGGCGAAGAACATCTGTGAATGTAGCAAACCGCACATCGCCAACGGTCCGGTGCATGATAAAATTTTCACAAAAGGGGGCTACGGGATTGTGAGCTGTTACAACTCACTGCCGCTGGCGGGTGGTGGCAGCACGCTGGTACGCCTTAACCTGAAAGCCATTGCCGAGCGCAGCGAATCGCTGGATGACTTCTTTACGCGCACTCTACCGCACTACTGCCAGCAGCAGATCGCCATCATCGATGCGCGGTGTGAATTCCTCTATCAACAATCACACTTCTTTGAGAATAGCTTCCTGGTGAAAGAAGGGCTGATTAACCCTGAACGTTTTGTGCCAATGTTTGGCATGTATGGGCTGGCGGAAGCGGTTAACTTGCTGTGTGAGAAAGAAGGGATTGCCGCGCGCTACGGTAAAGAAGCCGCCGCAAATGAAGTGGGTTATCGCATCAGCGCGCAACTGGCGGAGTTTGTCGCCAATACCCCCGTGAAATATGGCTGGCAAAAACGCGCCATGTTACACGCACAGTCGGGGATCAGTTCCGATATCGGCACCACGCCGGGCGCGCGTTTGCCGTATGGCGATGAGCCAGATCCGATCACCCATCTGCAAACTGTCGCCCCGCATCATGCTTATTATTATTCCGGCATCAGCGACATTCTGACCCTCGACGAAACCATCAAACGTAACCCGCAGGCACTGGTACATCTTTGCCTCGGTGCCTTTAAAGCCGGAATGCGTGAATTTACCGCCAATGTCAGCGGTAACGATCTGGTTCGCGTTACCGGTTATATGGTGCGTTTGTCGGATTTAGAAAAATATCGCGCCGAAGGTTCACGCACCAACACCACCTGGCTGGGCGAAGAAGCCGCACGCAACACTCGTATTCTGGAACGCCAGCCGCGCGTGATAAGCCATGAACAGCAGATGCGCTTTAGTCAGTAAGATTATCCCCTTCTCCTGCGTTGACGGGCCAGGCAGTCGTCTGGCTCTGTTTTTGCAGGGCTGCAATCTGCGCTGCAAAAACTGTCACAATCCGTGGACGATGGGACGCTGCAATGATTGCGGAGAGTGCGTGCCACAGTGTCCGCATCAGGCGTTGCAGATTGTTGACGGCAAAGTGCTGTGGAACGCTGTGGTCTGCGAGCAGTGTGATACCTGCCTGAAGATGTGTCCGCAACATGCCACGCCAATGGCGCAATCCATGAGCGTGGATGAGGTGCTTAGCCATATCCGCAAAGCGGTGCTGTTTATCGAAGGGATAACGGTAAGCGGCGGCGAAGCCACGACCCAGCTGCCGTTTGTGGTGGCGCTGTTTACAGCCATCAAAAACGATCCGCAACTGCGCCACCTCACCTGCCTCGTGGACAGTAACGGTATGTTGAGCGAAACCGGCTGGGAAAAATTACTCCCGGTGTGTGACGGCGCAATGCTCGATCTCAAAGCGTGGGGGAGCGAATGTCATCAACAATTAACCGGACGCGATAATCAGCAGATTAAGCGCAGCATCTGTTTGCTGGCAGAGCGCGGTAAGCTGGCGGAACTGCGTTTGCTGGTAATCCCTGGCCAGGTGGATTATTTGCAACACATCGAAGAACTGGCGGTGTTTATCAAGGGACTTGGCGATGTTCCGGTACGCCTGAACGCGTTTCATGCCCACGGCGTGTATGGCGAGGCGCAAAGCTGGGCGAGCGCCACGCCGGAAGACGTTGAGCCGTTGGCTGATGCGTTAAAGGTGCGCGGGGTGAGCCGGTTGATATTTCCGGCGCTCTATTTGTGACATGCCGGATACGGCCTACGGTTCGGCACAGACCTGTAGGCATGATAAGACGCGACAAGCGTCGCATCAGGCATTATGCGCCGACTGCCGGATGCGGCGTGAACGCCTTATCCGGCCTACGGTTCGGCACAAACCTGTAGGCATGATAAGACGCGACAAGCGTCGCATCAGGCATTGTGCGCCAACTGCCGGATGCGGCGTGAACGCCTTATCCGGCCTACGGTTCGGCACAAACCTGTAGGCATGATAAGACGCGACAAGCGTCGCATCAGGCATTATGCGCCGACTGCCGGATGCTGCCTACGAAGGGTAAACTACCCACTAACGCTAAACAACGCATACGTATTATTAAGCAACACTTCGGCAATCTCATCTTCTGGTTCCGGGCGCAACTCGCAAAGCACGTCAAACACCCGCACAGCCTGTTCCGGTCGGTTAGGCTGCCCCTGAAAGCCGTTGAGCGGCATATCCGGCGCGTCGGTTTCCAGCAACAACGATGCCAGCGGTAATTTTGCGATGACATCGCGGGTTTTACTGGCGCGTGGATAGGTGATAGTACCGCCTACGCCGATTTTGTAGCCCAGCTGTACAAACCGCTCGGCCTGTTGCAGGCTGCCGGAAAAACCGTGAACCACGCCAGTGCACGGTAAATCGTGACGTTTAAGATGCATCGCCAGTTTGTCGTGTGTACGCCGGGAATGAAGGATCACCGGCAGATCGTAGCGTTTCGCCAGTTTCAGCTGTTCGTCGAGTAACCACTGCTGCCTCTCAAATTGCGGATCGTCGCCGAAGAGATCCAGACCGATCTCCCCCACCGCCACCACCTTCGCCGGACGCCTTTCCAGCGCCTGCTGTAGCTGATCAAGAGACACATCGCTATGTTTTTCCAACATCCCCGGATGCAACCCCAATGCGGCATACAGCGGTTGATATTTTTCCGCTAACGCCTGCACGCGGGCAAAATTTTCCGCCTCTGTCGCCGGAACAATGATCTTGCCTACGCCCGCTTGTGCCGCGCGTTGCAGGCTGGCCTCTTCATCGCCACTAAACGGCGGGAAATCAAAATGGCAGTGGGTATCGATAAAACGGCAAATCAAGCCAGATCCTCATTGTTAAATGTCGGGTCGTTCGCCTGCGGAGCATCGCTCACTTCGGCAACCAGCGTATCGTTGGCGACTGGCGCAGGCGGAATAACGATCGATTCCGGCGTCACCACTGGCACCAGATGGCGGGTAAGCGGCGCTTTTTCAGTTAATAGCTTGCCAACCGTGGCGAGGAAATAACGACCGCATAAACGCCCAAGTTTATAGTCTTCACGCAGCGCCGGAATCCGACTGCCAAGCGCGATACTATGTAATGGTTTCGGTGGATAAATTTCGAATATCCGCAGCTTGCCCGGTGGTTTCTCAATAAATTGCTGAATGTCACGATAGCTGGTTTCATGATGCTGCACCAGATTGACCAGCGGCTGCAGGCTACTGTCACCCAGCCAGCGTTCCATGCGTTTGAACCACTGCGGCGTGTAGTACATTTGTGACGGCACAGTGCGGATGACGACCAACGTTTTAGCGCCCTGCCTTGCCGCCTCTTTAACCGGAATCGCATCACTGATCCCGCCATCCAGGTAGTTAATGCCTTCCAGCGACACTCCGCTACGATAAAAGCCAGGTATCGCACTGGAGGCGCGAATCACATCCAGCCAGTTTTGTTTGGTTGGTAAAAAGTAATTAGGCGCGTAGTCATCCTGACGACAGGCGCACATATAAAACGATTTGCCGCTGTCAAACAACCGCGCGGCGGTATCCATTTGCAACGGCATCTGGCTTGCGGTGGCCTCCACCAGCCAGTCGAGATCGATAAGATTTCCTCCACGGACAAAGCGCAATGGATCGAAAAATTCGCGTTTTGTGGTATAGCGCATGATGACTTTGCGCGCGTAACCGGGCTGATTGCAGATAAACGCCGAGAGGTTCTGCGCCCCGGCAGATGTGCCGAGATAAAGATCGAAAGGATTAAACTGCGCGCGCATAAACTCATCCAGCACGCCAGCCGTGAAAATTCCACGCTGTCCGCCGCCTTCGCACACCAGAGCTATTCGTCCAGGCTGGAACGGCCTTAGCGACAACGGCGCAATATTACCAAGCGTTACAGGTATTCGCTGCCCCACCTCTGCCTTCCTGTTTTTGTTGTGAAAGAATGACAAAGTAACGCAATTTATTATTCGCTAAAACCGCAAAAGCCAGTCCGCTGGACTGGCTTTGGATAAAATTTTCTTAATGGTCTGAAATCTAGGGTCGTTTTCGGCCCATGAACAAACTCACCAGGAACAGAATAATCCCGACGACAAAGACAATTTTAGCTGCGCCTGCAGCGGTACCGGCCAGACCACCAAACCCAAGTGCGGCGGCGATTAACGCGATAACCAGAAATATGATGCCCCAACGAAACATAAGCGTCTCCTTTACCATAGTTAATGTCACCGCTTGATATGAGCGTGAAAATCACTCAATGCGATATTTTTAGTGTGGTGCACATCGCGCCTCCCGACAAAGTTCGGGAGGACGAATTACGACGAATTACTTAGTTTTCAGATCATTTTTAACGCTTTTCACACCATCTACCGCTTTGGCGATACTTTCAGCACGGTCGCTCTGTGCCTGGGAATCGACGGTACCGGAGAGCTGAACCACGCCGTCGGTGGTTTCAACTTTCACATGACGGGAAGGGACGATATCGTCCGCCAGCAGTTTGGCTTTGATTTCACTGGTGGTGGCGGTGTCACCCGCGTAGCCCTTCACAGAGCCTTCTTTAGCGTCGCGAACGTGCAGTTTGTCGCTGACAGAGGTCACCCCTTCAACGCCTTTCGCCACTTTCACTGCCTCTTCGGCCTGAGCCTGGCTTTCAACGAAACCGCTCAGGGTCACGACTTTTTGATCGGTTTTGACAGAGATATCGGTGCTCTTGATGTTGTCATGATCCACCAGCGCCGCCTTCACTTTCGCGGTGATGGCGCTGTCATCCATGAAATTACCGACTTTATTCATAGAGCTATCGACTTTTTGCCCTGCGCTTTCATTGGTAGTCTGTGCGTTGTTTTCCGCGTAGGCAGAGCCGGTCGCGACGGCAGAGGTCAACATTACAGCCAGCAGAGTTTTCGAAATCTTCAGTCTTGTCATAGTCATCGATTTATTCCTGTATGTTTGCTCGTAATTTGAGCCTGGCAACACGAGGTTGCATTGCTGAATAGGGAGAGACTTCACCCTCTACAGAAGTCAATGGTCGCCATCACAAAAGCGATGGGTGATGAATAACGACCATTACAGCCTCTGAATCAGTTATTAATATCGGTAGAATGACAATCGACGGCTTTAGATACTGATATCTACGCATTGAACGGTATTTAACGCCGTCAGAAATGTCATTACTTTGTTAAATATAGATCACAATTTTGAAACCGCTCGGGATATCAGCGAAAACATAAGCAAAAGTGAATGTTTTAAGAACATTCCGTAAGCGGCTAATAAGGAAGGGAAATTGACAGGGCGCAGCGGCTACCGCGCCCTGGAGGCAAGAATTAATGCTCGCGGGTCTGGTGGAACTGAACGTCCGGATAACGTTCCTGCGCCAGGCGCAGGTTGACCATGCTGGTAGCGATGTAAGCGAGGTTATCGCCGCCATCAAGCGCCAGTTGGCTTTCGTTCTTACGCTTGAACTCTTCGAATTTCTTCGCGTCTGCACATTCTACCCAGCGGGCGGTGGCAACGTTGACTGATTCATATACTGCTTCAACGTTGTATTCGCTCTTCAGGCGCGATACCACTACATCAAACTGCAGCACACCAACTGCACCAACGATCAGATCGTTGTTGGAGATCGGACGGAACACCTGCACCGCGCCCTCTTCGGAAAGCTGTACCAGCCCTTTGAGCAGCTGTTTTTGCTTCAGCGGATCTTTCAGGCGGATACGACGGAACAGTTCTGGTGCGAAGTTCGGAATACCGGTGAACTTCATCATCTCACCCTGGGTAAAGGTGTCGCCGATCTGAATGGTGCCGTGGTTGTGCAGGCCGAGGATATCGCCAGGATACGCTTCTTCAACGTGCGAACGGTCACCCGCCATAAAGGTCAGCGCGTCAGAGATCACCACGTCTTTCGCGGTGCGCACCTGGCGCAGCTTCATGCCTTTTTCATATTTACCGGATACCACGCGCATAAACGCCACGCGGTCGCGGTGTTTCGGGTCCATGTTGGCCTGAATTTTAAATACGAAGCCGGTAAATTTGTCTTCGCTCGCTTCTACGGTACGGGTATCAGTCTGACGCGGCATCGGCGCAGGAGCCCACTCCACCAGGCCATCCAGCATATGATCGACACCGAAGTTACCCAGCGCAGTACCGAAGAATACCGGAGTGATTTCGCCCGCAAGGAACAATTCTTTGTCGAACTCGTTAGACGCGCCTTTCACCAGTTCCAGTTCGTCACGCAGCTGCTGCGCCAGATCTTCACCAACCGCAGCATCGAGATCCGGGTTATTCAGCCCTTTAACAATGCGGACTTCCTGAATGGTGTGACCTTTACCGCTCTGATAGAGATAGGTTTCGTCTTTATAAAGGTGGTAAACGCCTTTAAACAGCTTGCCGCAGCCAATCGGCCAGGTGATCGGTGCGCAGCCGATTTTCAGCTCGTTCTCAACTTCATCGAGCAGTTCCATCGGGTCGCGGATATCACGGTCAAGTTTGTTCATAAAGGTGAGGATCGGCGTGTCGCGCAGACGGGTAACTTCCATCAGCTTACGGGTACGATCTTCAACACCTTTTGCGGCGTCGATAACCATCAGGCAGCAGTCCACCGCCGTCAGGGTACGATAGGTATCTTCCGAGAAGTCTTCGTGCCCCGGGGTGTCTAGCAGGTTAACCAGGCAATCGTGATACGGAAACTGCATCACAGACGTAGTAATGGAGATCCCACGCTGCTTTTCCATCTCCATCCAGTCCGACTTAGCGTGCTGGTTGGAACCACGGCCTTTTACTGTACCGGCGGTCTGAATGGCCTGTCCGAACAGCAGCACCTTCTCGGTGATGGTAGTCTTACCGGCGTCCGGGTGAGAAATAATTGCAAAGGTTCTTCTTTTCGCTACCTCTGCGGCCAAAAGGCTTGTCATAATTGTTGTCTCTTTGATTATGTACAATCATATGTACAAAGAAAAATTCATGCCGCTGATTGTACATTTTGGAGGTATCAGAGCATAGCAGAACATGATCAGTAGGTGTATTTGTAGCCAAAGAACATTTGTACATGCAGCAATCTTTGCTCTATTGACACTGTTTATTTATACAGTTAAAAATAATGCTGTATGCAAACACAGTGTAGAGGGAGTTTTATGCGTATTGAGATCTGCATAGCCAAAGAGAAAATGACTAAAATGCCAAACGGTGCTGTGGATGCGTTAAAGGAAGAATTAACCCGACGCATCAGTAAGCGTTATGACGATGTAGAGGTGATCGTAAAAGCCACCAGCAATGATGGCCTTTCTGTTACGCGCACCACTGATAAAGATTTAGCTAAAACTTTTGTTCAGGAAACTCTGAAAGATACCTGGGAGTCTGCTGACGAGTGGTTTGTATACTCCAACCATAAATGAAGTTAATGACTATTGTGAGCGAGAAACGCGCTACTACTATATAGACAGACAAGATGCACTTACTGAATAAATACTCATAACGGAGAAACCAGCTGTATAGTGAACAATAGATTTCCAGTAGCATATTTTTACTTCACTTTTAGTTATTAATATGATAATCATAAACTACGGCTCTGCCTTAAATTTGTGAGGTTGTTTCGCCTCGAAGGAACTAATGTTAGGACATACGCCACCGTTCAGTCGATGGTAACGCTTCTTAACTAGTGGTCCGCTAAGTGATGCGCAAAGTGATTGGGCAGAGCCGAAACGTTTACAATCCGATAGGAGTTGGTTTTGTCGCTACATGATAAATTATTAATGCATAACTTCGCATTAGCCAATAAAAAAAGCCCTGACTTCATATCTGAACTTCCTCAAATTGAACCTAAACCATACAGCAATGGACATAAAATTAAATGGATAAACCACACACTTACTAGCACTGAAGTTACTCCCCCTGATAACCTGATTAAAATATGCATATTGATTGAGTCAGGGGAAATTGCTATAACATCAGTAAGTGATATTGCCAATTTACTTGGAGTTCCTGCTGGCCAATTACTTTATATACTATATCATAAAAAAGATAATTATCGTACTTTTGAAATAGAAAAGAAGAATGGTAAAAAAAGAGTCATTAATGCTCCTTGTGGCGGTCTATCGATACTCCAAACGAGACTAAAGCCTGTTCTTGAATATTTCTACAGGCCAAAGAAATCTGCTCATGGTTTTATAAAAGGAAAGAGCATCATTACTAATGCTGGGATGCATATTAAAAAAAATTTTGTCGTAAACATTGACCTAGAAAACTATTTCGAATCAATAAGTTTTGCTAGGGTTTATGGAATATTTAAAAGTAAACCTTTTAATTTTGCTCATCCAGCAGCTACTGTTTTAGCTCAGTTATGTACTCACAATGGAAAATTACCTCAAGGTGCGTGTACATCGCCAATATTAGCAAATATTGCATCAGCTTCTCTAGACAAACAGCTCACCCAATTTGCAGGAAGAAAAAAAATATCTTATTCTAGGTATGCTGACGACATAACTTTTTCTTTCAATCAGAGAAATATTGATATAATCAAAAAAAACGACGACGGAAGTTATAGTCTTAGTGAAACTATAGACAATATTATTTCAAAAAATGGCTTTAAAATAAATTATGATAAATTTAGAGTTCAAACCAGAAATACAAGACAAAGTGTTACTGGCTTAGTGGTTAATGATAAAGTTAACATTAACAGAAGATATATAAGAATTACACGTTCAATGATTCATAGATGGACAGATGATAAGCTAAAGTATGCACTTCTCTTTGCTACAGAAAAAGGATATCAGGCAAAGGATAATAACCACGCAATTCAAATTTTCCGAAATCATATTTATGGAAGGCTTAGCTTTATAAAAATGGTTAGAGGGAAAGACTATCCAGGATATTTAAAACTGATGTCATACATGAGTCATAACGATCCATTAAAAACCCAAGAAGGATTGCGAGCAATGAAAGAAACAGAAAACTTTGATGTTTTTATATGCCATGCAAGCGAAGACAAAAAAGACATTGCAATTCCAATATATGACGAGTTAACTAAACTTAAAATTTCAGCCTTCATAGATCATGTTGAGATAAAATGGGGCGACTCCTTAATTGAGAAAATAAATGCAGCACTAGTTAAATCAAAATATGTCATCGCTATTTTATCTGCTAATTCAGTCAATAAGGAATGGCCTCAAAAAGAATTAAGGGCAGTTTTAGCCAGCGAAATATCGAGTGGCGACGTAAAACTTTTGACCTTATTAAAAAAAGAAGACGAGGAGGTCGTAAACCTATCATTACCTTTACTTAGTGATAAGTATTATATGGTCTATGATAATAATCCTGAAGTAGTCGCCAACAATATTAAATCACTCTTACAACGATAATTCTCTCACAAAAGCAAATGTGCAGATTGATGCGTATTAAGTATTAATCTGCACATACAAAAAATCAATAAAATAATATATTTTTCATAACTTGTAGGTAACAACAATATATGTCGTAACGAATAGTTGGATAACCTCTATACCCTATTAATCAACCAATTAACTCTATGTAATCTCGCAGCCTCAAAACCCGACTATTGTTCTCTTAACAGTCAGTTCACGTTCCATTTCGGCCTGAGCCCCATAACATGGAAGAAAAAACGCCCCCAGTCAGTCCAGCTTTCAGACAATCAGTGTGTCACCTGCCGATAATATTCTGAGTAGTTTTTTCAGCCCAGGCCTTTCGGACTTTGTACCACTGATTTTATCTTCAAAATCAGCGCGCATACTTCGTAATCCAGCAAGCTCTTGTATATGACGTTATTATGGCTACAGCAGTAACGATTATTCCATAACAGGTACTGTAGGCCACTCAATATCAGGTGCAGTTGATGTATCAACACGATTCAGCAACACCCGATACTTCTTCCAGGCTTCAAGCAACGAGGTTTCTTCCTCCGTTGCGATTTCCAGATCTGCAGCATCCTGAAGCGGCGCAATATGCTCACTGGCTACCTGCATCAGGCTGTTTTTTGTTTCTTCCGCCTCTCGGATCCGGAGCAGTTTTTCTGCTTCTGCATCTTTCACCCAGGCTGTGCCGTTCCACTTCTGATATTCCCCTTCCGGCGACAACCAGGTGACATTTTCCGGTAATGAGCCGAGTTCAGAAATAAATAACGCGTCGCCGGAAGCCACGTCATAGACCGTTTTTCCCCGATGGTCTTCAACGAGATGCCACGATGCCTCATCACTGTTGAAAACAGCCACAAAGCCAGCAGGAATATCTGGCGGTGCAATATCGGTACTGTTTGCAGGCAGACCTGTATGAGGTGGAATATATGCGTCACCTTCACCAATAAATTCATTAGTTCCGGACAACAGATTATAAATTTTTATGGTCCGTGCTTGTTCACTCATTCTGAATGCCATTATGCAAGCCTCACAATATAGTTAAATGCGATGTTTTTGACGGTGTTTTCCGCGTTACCAGCAGCGTTAACGGTGATGGTGTGTCCATGTGAGCCAATCGCAACCGAGTGCGTATGAGCACCAATACTGACAGTATGTGCATGTGCGCCTGCGCTTGCAGCAGTACCCGATACAGAGTGCGCGTGACGCGGTAAATTTAAAAATCGACAAATATCGTCCAGGAGCGCCATTTTCAATGGCTGGAGATAGCAATCAACATGTGTTGTTTGCAATGTTTGGCGAAATTCACTGATTTTTCATGCCCCACCCATGCCCCAAGAGGCCTGCCACGCGAAATCTCCCATCAATTGACAGCAACTAAACAACCGCATTGTCCTGGCGCACATCGCAGATAGTAAACGTCACGACGCCGATGACATTAACATCGTCCAAGGCCTCGCCCTCGATCGCTTCACCATCTTCAGTAATCAGTGACTTTCCTCTCAGCGTGGCAAGCTCCGTCCCGCCGCCGTGCTGTATAAGTAGTTGGCTACCCTGCTTCGGCTTCAGGGAGATATCCAGTACAACGTAACCACCAGATCGCTCGAAAACTAGCGTGTTTGGGCCGACATTGCAGATCAAGTTAACAGACAACCTTTGCTCGACGTAGTCCGTCGCGGGTGAAGGGAATCCCATTAGATCACCCTCCCCATGTTGGCCATCATCCACAGCCTGTTTTCGCTATGGTCCGGCGTCTTATCGACGAAATACGTCTGCTCGCGTGCGATCCAGGCGTTAGCCTCCACCTCGGAAAAGTGGATGCCGCGCCGGCGCAGCGAAGTAACGAAGTCGCGGGTGTGAAGGTACTGGAACCACTTGGAACTGCGCAAAATTGACTCGCGGAAAGCCGCGGCGATGTCTGACTGTCGAAGCATGATCTGCCCTCCGATAAACACTGTTTTTATATACAGTAGTTTTAAAGCGAGAGCAGATCAAGACCCTTCTCTACCAGTTCCATGCTGCAAGAACAGGAGCAACCAGAGCATCACCCCACTGCGCTCCCCCAAGCTCTCCGGGGTGGACGTCATCAGGTAACGATACAGTCTGAACACCCGTATCACTGGTTGCTGTGATAGTTTCGTTCATCCCGTATTTGTAGCTCAGCTGTGCCCATGCAGGCGCCACAATTATCTTTTCGCTCAGGCGATTGTCGAACTTCCTGATCTTCTCCGTTATCCATTTGGCAAAGTCAGGCCAGTTCTGCGGTGCGCTGACTCCTGACCAGCCAAATGCCTGGTGAGAAATAACGAAACGGGAATTCGCTATTTTCTCCCTGAATTTGGCGATCATGAATTCCTGCGCATCAACGGTCTGCTGAGGCGTATAGCTATAGTAGAGGTCGTTGTATCCTAGCTGAATAACAACTACCAGTTTGTCGCTGGTGCTCACCCCTGACGCCGCCATCCACGCAGTGACATCAAAAATGTGATACCCCGCCAGATTAGGGTTATCTGCATAGCTCTGGCCAGAGTAGGCCTTGTCGTAACAGTACTGTGGATAAGCGGCGAAATCGGCAGCTACCGCATCTCGCAGGAAGGGCTGCGAGAAGTTCGTCTTCTGCGTCTTCCCGATATAGTCGAACGTCGTCCAGCCCCCACGACCGTCAAATGGGATGCCTGCAGCCGGTGTATTTGGCAGAACATAGCCGCCGTCATCGGTCATGCCGCGAGTGGTCCTTGAACCAGCCCCGACATAGGTGGCGCCCGTAGCATTAATGGCAAAATAAAGCCACGGGACGCACCGCTCTCCAAGGCTGTCCATTATTGTGGCGACTTTTACGCTTCCTGTTTGAGTCGCCGCCAGCTTGGTGAAGGCTGCTTTCTTCCGGAATACATTCCCAGAGCCGTCTGCGCGGGCATTAATATTCAGCGTTGGGCCATTAATTTCCGATGGCATTATCATCGCGTCAGGAACCGCATCTTTAAGCAGTACCGATTTACCTTCATAACCATGACTTGACAGGACGATATCTGCTCCATTACGCCAAGGCCTGTCACCGCTGACCATGTTGGCACCGTAGAAGCGCTGCGGGCGACCATCCACTGCGTAGAAGTATGATGGAAAAATAACGTCGGTATTCTGGTTTGTTACCTGCCCACTCTCCAGGGCTGTTACGCGGCTGTCAAGGGAAATAGAAGATGCCATTAGCCCGTACAGGATGGCCGTTGCCGGGGTGAAAAATACCCCATCTGCCGAAATCGGAATCATCGTCACATCGGCTGTGTAACCGCCAGATTTGGCAGGAGAATATACGCCCCACCCGGAGAAAACCTGACCCGATGCGATTGCGAGGTCTACCTCGTGGTATTTCCCGTCAGCGATTAGCGCCTTTTCGTTCGCCCCCCACGCGTTACCGTTCCTACTCTGGATTTTCAGCGCTGCGTCTTCTGATGTGATTTTGTACATCATCTTCACGGTTGACGCGTCGGATATTGCGTTGATTGTGTTCAACAATTGCTTATACGCGGTTCCAGCATCAGAAAGCGTATATGTGTAAGGTGAACTTTTAACGAAAGAGTCGAAGGTAGAATCTTGTGACAAGATCGCAAGAATAGCATTAGCTGAAGCGATGGCTGAATACAGAGAATCGATCTGTTCTGTCAGAGCATTTTTCTGTCCATAGTTTACCTCTGCAAATATACTCCCTGATGAAACTTCTGCTTTTGAGTATATTTTAAGTTGTTTAGTGTCAGCTGAAGCGACAAGTTTAACTGTCTGCCGTACTCCACCCCCAGCCAACTGCACTTCGTCACCAGTCCATGTACTACCATTAGCCAGACGCGCAAAAAGCCTGCCGGAAGTTATATTCAGTGCATAATTAAGCTCAACTGTTGCCCCGGATGCCACGTTAATATTCGCATACATCTCCGAATAGACGCCCGTCGAATTGACGTAATTTACTCGGTTGTTATTAACCTGCGAGAAAACAGAGAATGGGTATCCGTTGTTATTAACCCACGAATCTACAGAACCAATACGCACCTTCCCATTTAAACTGGAAATGCTATCCAGTGAGTTAAGAATTGCTGTAGTAATAGCATTCTTCTTCGATGCGTAGGCGATAATCGATAACTGAACAGTGGTTGCAAGCCTTGTATTAACGCTGATAGCCAGGAGCGTTGCTGTAGCTGCGGTAGCGGTAAGCTGCAATTCCTGCCAGTCATTTGAAGAGGTCAACGTTGGCTGATTACTCACAAATGTGCCGTTCAGCGATGTTTTTAATCCAATGGTTGGGGCGCCTCCGGTTCCGCTGTATTTATAACGGACAGTGATAATATCTCCTACAGCAACAGGAGATAATAAAGCAGAGTAAGCCTCTCGGTATGCAATAGTGCTTACAGCAGCTACATTCATCGATACCGAGTTTTCATTCGGCGATGACAATGAATCAAAGGGATAAAGGTTGTTATTAACCCACGAATCAACACACCCAATTACCACTGACTTCCTGCTGGCTATTTTTCTCCCTGTAGGCGTTAAAGTTCCTGAGGTATTTGTATATTCATCAGCAATAATATTTTCTGATGCGTTTAATGCAAAGCATTTTCCCCCATTTAAAATATTACCAGCATCTGCATCTGCCTGGGCTGCCGTTGTTGTCGGAAATACTCGGATGGTTCCTGTTACCGCAGCAGTGCCGGGCTGCTTCGCCTGCAGTACGGCCACACCTGCTTTGTTTTGATACTGCCATGCAGCAGAAAGCGCATCTGGCCCCTGGGCTACCCAGAACGACTGGCCGTCTGTAGTTGCTGCCAGCCCTGCGATGGTGCCATCTGGATCGCTTGAGGTTTTATAGAATGTGAACTTATTCCGTGCATATTCAGAGGCATCATTCTTGTACTCTTCGGCCTGTCTGGCTGACTTCTTCGCGGCTGCCGTGTTCTGTGCCACCGCGGACGCGTTACGCGCCACCTCTTCCACCATCAGTTCAAAACGGCGCAGTGCCTCAGGACGGGCATCATCCTCCGTCATGGCACCGAGAAAATCATTCAGCGTACCCGGTTGTGAGTCTTCATACACGGTGATGGTCCCGGCATGCGATGGCGGGAAGCCTTCCACCAACAGAATAACGCTGTACTGACCGTACTCAACGTCCATGCTGTAACGCCCGGCTTCATCCGGATTTTCTGAGGCCAGCGTGTTCACCACCACCGTGGTGCTGTTACGTTTTGCTTTCAGCTGGATTGTGCAGTTCTGTACCGGTTTTCCTGTGCCGTCTTTCAGTACACCTGAAATCTTTACTGCCATATTCACCCCACAAAAAAGCCCGCCTGAACCGGCGGGCTGTCATAACACTGTGTTACCTGGCTAATCAGAACTTATAACCGACAC